>JANQML010000055.1 GCA_028280105.1 Desulfobacula sp.
GTATAGGGGTGGGCCGGATTTTTGAATATCTCGTCAATGGCGCGTTCTTCCACCATTTCACCGGCATACATGACACAGAGCCGGTCACTGACTTTGGCAACCACCCCCAGGTTGTGTGTGATGAAGATGATGCCGGTGTTAAAGTCTTTTTTCAGGTCTTCGATGAGTTCCAGGACCGCCGCTTCAACCGTTACGTCAAGGGCGGTGGTGGGTTCATCCATGATCAGAAGGGAGGGGTTGTTCAACAGGGCCATGGCAATGATGACCCGCTGCTGCTGGCCGCCGGAGATCATATGCGGATACCGGTTCATCAGGCTGCCCGGGTCCGGCATGTAGACCCTTTCAAGCATGGCGATGCATCTGTCCCACGCCTCGTCCCGGGTCATATCCTGGTGGGCCGTGAGAACCTCTGAAAGCTGGGTGCCGATGGTCAGAGAGGGATTCAGGGCCTGCATGGGGTCCTGATAGACCATGGAGATGTTATTGCCGCGGATGTTGCGCAGCTCCGCCTTTGAGGTGCCCACCATCTCCTTTCCCATGAACTTGATACTGCCGCCCGTCACCCTGCCGTTGGCCCCCAGAAAATCGAGGATACCGAAGGCAATGGTACTTTTGCCGCAGCCGGATTCACCGACCACGCCCACGGTTTCTCCCTGCCTGACCTTAAAGTTGACCCCCCGGACCGCCGGAACCATCCGTTTCCGGGTCTGGTAGGAGATGGCCAGGTCTTTGACTTCCAATACGGGTACTTCTCTTTTGTCTTCCATTTTGAACCTTTTGTCTGCTTTTGGGGTACCGCTGATACAGACCGTGTGCGTGTCTTCTCAGACCTGCACACGGAGCGTTTTCAGGCTATTGATACCGCATGGATTCCTCCCTGATGCCATCGGCCAGAAGGTTCAGCCCCACCACCAGCGAGGCAATGGCAATGGACGGCCACAACGCCGCCCAGGGGCTGCCCATGAGGATAAAGGCCCGGCCTTTGGCGACCATACTGCCCCAGTCCGGTGACGGTGGCGGCATGCCCAGGCCCAGAAAACCCAGCGTTCCCATGGCAAAAATGGCGTATCCGATCCGGAGCATGGCATCAATGATGATGGGCCCCCGGGTGTTGGGAAGGATTTCCACGAACATGATATACCAGGCGCTTTCCCCCCGGGTTTCCGCAGCCCGGATATACTCCCTTGTCTTGATATCAAGGGTCAGGCTTCTGACCAGCCTTGCGATTCCCGGGACACCCACAATGGCGATGGCAATGACGACGTTGACGGCCGACGCCCCGATGGCGGCCACAATAATCAGGTAGAGCAGGATCACGGGAATGGCCATCATGGCATCCAGCAGCCGCATGACGATCTCGTCGATCCATCCGCCTTTGTATCCGCCGATCAGTCCCAGGGCCGCACCGATCACCAGTGCGACCAGGACCCCCCAGATGGCTGTACCGCCGGGCAGGACAATGTTTTCGGTCACGGGCAGGACCACCAGAACCACCCTTGCACCGTATATCAGCCGGGCCCACAGATCCCGCCCCAGTTCATCGGTTCCCAGGATATGCTCGGCAGACGGACCCTGGTTGGGGGCTTTCCAGTTCTGTTCATAGGGGGTGTACGGGGTCAGAAAAGGGGCGAAAACGGCCACAAAGACCCAGAAAGAGACAATGGCAAGGCCCACCATGGCGGTTTTTGATCCTAAAAGGATTCCCATCATCTCTTTTATCCGGCTGGATTTTGGTTTGTTGTTTTTCTCTTTTATGGTTTCATCTTCAGGCATACCGTATCCTTGGGTTTAAAAATGTATAGATAATATCTGCGATTAACTGGGTACCCACGGCAACAATCACCATGATCATGGCACCGGCCTCCAGGGCATTAAAATCCTTGTACAGGGCGGATTCCAACAGATAGGCCCCAAGGCCCGGGTAGCCAAAGACCACCTCGACAATAACGATGCCCCCCAGCAGCCAGTTGACATGGAGCATGATCACGGT
Organism: Desulfobacula sp.; assembly: GCA_028280105.1. Lineage (GTDB taxonomy): Bacteria > Desulfobacterota > Desulfobacteria > Desulfobacterales > Desulfobacteraceae > Desulfobacula. The sequence goes on from JANQML010000055.1 coordinate 1,991, forward strand.
AATCGGGGCGATGAGGGCATTTCTGATGGCATGCTTCATGACGACCTTTCTGTAGGGCAACCCCTTTAAAAAGGCCGTCCGGATATAGGGTGATTTCATGACTTCTACCATGGAGGCCCGGGTGATTCTCAGGATATATCCCAGTTCGATCAGGGTGAGGGTGAGGACGGGTAAAACCAGCATCATGGGTTTTTCCCAGGGGGCGGCATCTCCCAGTACGGCCGCTCCCGGGAGCCAGCCCAGCCAGACCGAGAAGATAAGGGTTAAAAAGATTCCCGTGGCAAACTCCGGTACAACGGAAAAGAGCATCCCGCCGACGGAAAGAAAACGGTCTTTGACAGACCCTTCCCGCAGCCCGGCAATAACACCCAGAAGCAGGGCAAGGGGCATGACAATGACAAAGGCGCTCGCGGCAAGGACAACAGAGTTTCTCAGGCGGATAAAAATGCTTTTGCTCACCGGCCGTCCGGTCCGGAATGAAATGCCGGGGTCCCCCCGAACAAAACCTTTTTTCAAGGGGATATATTCCATGGGACCACCGGGAAATTCCACCCACCCCTTACCGGCGACAAAGGTCCAGACATTTTTGGAGTCGCCCTTGACCCAGCGGACCGCTTGATTCTGCAGATTCACACCCCAGAACTCCCGGGTGCCGTCTTCCCGGTCGGTCCACCGGGTATTGTCCGTCTCTTCTTTCCGGGTGCCGTCCGGCAGCAGGGTCACGGCAATCAGATCCTCTCCCTCCACCTTCCAGCGAACCCGGGTGCCGTCCGGTTTAACCGCCCACCACTCCTCGAAGTCATCCTCGGTGGTTATTTTGGTCAGCGGCATCCCGATTTTTTTTTCAGCCACCCAGTCATTTCCGATCAGCCAATACATGTAACGGGTTGCCATGGGTTGATCCAGGCCGTTCTGCCTGATAAAAGAGGCTTCCTGCTCCGGTGTGATAAAGGCACCCAGGACGTTTTTGGCAATATTGCCGGGTGAAGACTCCGCGATGACAAACACGGCAATGGAAACAAAGACCATGGTTAAAAAGAGAAGAATGAATCGTCTGAGGATAAATACGATCATGGGCAATCCTTTGGGTCCGGGTTAAACATGGTTAATAAAGACTGTCGATTCCTTCCATCCGGATGGCTTCACCCGGACATGTTTCCGCACACAGACCGCATCCCCTGCATTGGTCCGGGTCAAACGACAACCGGCTTTTCTTTTCTTTTTTCCGGTCAAACCCAAAGGCATGGAAGGGGCAGCGTTTGGCACACAGACCGCAGGCGTTGCAGCTCTCCCCATCCAGCTTTGCCAGGTAACGGCTGACCGGCCAGAGTTTTTCAACCCCGCGCTCTTTTGCCAGAAGGTGGGGGAAACAGCAGTCCGGGCAGCAATTGCAGACCGCACCGGTCAGCTTCCCTTTCTCATCCCGTCCCAGCTCACCCGACTGCATGAGCCCGCTTTTATTGGCATCACGCACAATCTGTTTGGCTTTTTCCCGGCTGATTTCATAGCCCTGGCCCTGGCTGTTCTCAAAACGGATGCAGACATATACGGGTTTGGTGCAGGCCTGGATCATGGACCGGCAGTTGCAGGGCCACAGGTAGAATTGGTCGGCCTCATCCAGAACGGCCAGGGTTTCATCCAGCAGCAGGTACCTGGGGATCACCCGGTCCGGTTTGGGGATATTGCCGGCTGCCAAAGTCTCCACATCCGCTTTGTGTCGGCGGATATATGCGTCAAGCTCCCATTGATTCAGCCGGTTTCGGATCTCCTCGGGGAGATCCTTGAACCCTTCAAAAACGGCCCAGATATCATACCGGGTATGGAAGTCGGCAGGCACCGGGGCCCCCATTTTGTTCCGTTTTAAAACGCCCCGTTTTAAGAGCCGTTCAAGAATTTTGACATCCACGATCCAGTCGGTCTCAACCGATTTATGAACCCGGGCCGCTTCATTGAATCGCACCAGAATATCGATTTCTTCCGGTTGATAAAACCGATCCAGCCAGGGACGGACAAAATCGGGGGAATGGATTTGTTTTTCAAGTGTTTTTAATATCTCAGGTCTCATATATGGCTTCATGCGGAGTCAGCCTGCACAGATACGGCGCTGTGCAGGCTGAAATACGGATATTTGGTTTAACCGTTTACCCAGACATCATCCAGTTTCAGATAGAGGCTGGGGTGGGGCTTGATATTTTTCATCCGTTTGGTGGCAATGGTCCAGACATTGATCCAGAATGCATTGGCAATGGACCCTCTCTCCTGCTGAATTTTTTCCAGCTGGCAGAAGATTTTCCTCCGTTTTTCCACATCCAGGGTCCCGTTTGCCTGGGTCAGCAGTTTGGAGAATTCATCATCGGTCCACCGGGATTCGTTCCAGGCGGCGGGGTTGCCGTCGGCATCCGCCGTATAGGCCAGGTTCAGAACCATGGTGCCCAGGGGACGGTGGGCCCAGGTGGTAATACCCAGGTCGACTTCGGTCCATTTTTCCCAGTACTGGCTGTTGGGCATGGTCTGGATATTGATTCTGAAACCGGCTGGTGCGGCATCCTGTTTCAGGATTTCAGCATACCGGACAATCTCGCTCCATCCGCTTCCCACGGCCAGGTTGACATCCAGGCCGTTGGGATAGCCGGCCTGGCTCAGCAGCTGTTTGGCCGTTTGGGGGTCGTATTCGGGGGTGTCAATGGGGCAGTATTCCGGGTGTTTGGGGCTGACATGCATATCCTGGCCCAGAAGGCCTTCCCCAAAGTAGGCCAGCCCCAGGATTTTTTCCCTGTGCTGGCAGAGCTTGAGTGCCTGCCGGACCCGGTTGTCATCCCAGGGTTTCATATCCACGCGCATTCTCAGGACCCGGGTCTGATTGGTGGTGACGGGAAAGATATTGACCCGGTCGTCGTTTTTCAAAGACATGAAGGCTTCGGCACTGCCGATATCGGAAAAATCAATCAAGTCGATGTCACCGGATTTAATGGCCGAGATCATGGCGGGCATCTCCGTGCCCATGTCCAGGAATTCGACTCTGTCCATGTAAGGCAGGGCGTTTCCGGCACTGTCCTTTCTCCAGTAACCCTCCCTGCGCTTCAATACGCAGCGTTCCCCTTCCACATACTCTTCAAGGGTATAGGCACCGGTGCCGTGGGGGGCCTTGATCAGATCGCCTTCAAAAGTTCTGTGGTTCATGACCATGGCCGGGTAGTGGAAGAGATGCTCGGGAACGCCTATCTCAGGGACCTTTAAGTGGAGTTTAACCTGGTGGTCGGAGACCCGTTCGATATTGTTGGCATCCAGATACCCGCCGATCATTCCTTTCATGGACGACCCCACTTTATCATCCAGCCACTGGTTAAAGGTAAAGATGACGTCATCTGACGTGAATATATCCCCGTTGTTGAATCGGACCCCTTTTCTCACATTAAGGGTCCAGGTTTTCAGATCCTCACTGGCCTGCCAGTTCTCCAGCAGATAGGGGTGCGTGACGTTGTTTTCGTCCGTGTATGTGAGGTATTCGGCCACCTGGCGGAGCATGTTGGTACCGGAGATCCAGGAGAATTGGGACGGGTGGGTCACCTTTTGAACCGGGGCGGCAACTTTCATTGAACCGCCTCTTTTTACGGCGGCTGCAAAGGCTTTTGCCGGCACGGAAAGGCCTGCCATCTGGGTGGCTGCAAAGGCGGATACGCCTAATAGGGTTGACAGGCGGATAAATTCCCGCCGGGACAGTTTGCCTTTTTTCATTGCCTGTTTAAGATCATTGACTGCAGGGTGTTCGTTGTTTTCCATTTCCCCTCCCTTTTGTTAAAGATTGATTATCAGAAATACGGTTGCTGCCTGTAATTTTCCACCGGATTACCCAATCACTGAAAAACTTGATTCTTTGTTTATCTCCCGATTCCGGCTAAAAAAACCAATGTTGAGCCTATAGTTAATATATTTCATATCATATTGAAACGGATTTTTATCATGATCATTTCCGCTTTCGCAATATTGGATCAATTCCGACATGAAGTTGCCCACCACCGGTGCGTTTTTATATTGATTGCCGCTGGTGCCGATGGCCAGATAGAATCCGGGCAGATCGGATTTGTCATAGATGGGGTACCAGTCATCGCTTAAATCGTAGAGATCCACAATCCCCTGGGTCTTGTTGGGAATGGGCAGGTCCGGAATCCGCATGGCTTCCCGCATGATCTGGGTTTTGGCCTGATCCGTGAAATCCGGGTTGTAGTCGTCCGGATCGACATATTCAAGCGGATCGCATTTGGGTTCTTCGCTGCCGATCAGGATATGGTTGCCGGTTTCCGGCCGGGTATAAACACCGGTGTCGCTGTCCGAGGTAATCACCCCGTCCTTTTCCCAATCCACCCCTTCGGGACTCGGCACATGGGCCACTTCCACCCGGAGGGCCCGGGTCTTGATTTTCATCTTCTCCTCAACGCCGGCCATCCGGTTGATGATGGCCGAATGGGGGCCGGCCACATTGATAACAACCGGGGCATGGATACGGGTCCCGTCCCTGAGAACGACTCCGGCGGCCCGGCCGTCCTTTTTAAGGATGTCTGTGACTTCCGCGTTAAACATAAAATCGCCGCCTCGGTTCCGGACCGCCGTTTCCACGTTGTGGGTGGACTGTTTCGGATCGGAAATATATCCGGACTCCGGAAGATAGACCGCCCCGTTGATCGAATCACCGGTGGGCTCCCCAAATCCCTCCTCATCCATGGTCTTTTGGGGGTAAAAAGAGCTGAGGTCCGGGTTGGGCAGATACTGTTTCATCTCTTCCGGTGTCAGGTCCAGGTATCCCACACCCAGGCTTTTAAGAGATTTTTTTACGTTCTTCAGGTTGCCGTTGACTTCTGACTTGAACACCATGGCACCGGTGTTTTTATAATAGGCCATGCCGTCGGGATCATCCACCTTGAGATATCGCGGCCAGTCCAGCCAGTAGTAATATCCTTCCCGGGCCAGTGCCACCCCTTCAGGGGTTGAATAATACAGCCGGATAACGGCACAACTGCCCGCCGTGGAACCGAATCCGGATCCGCTGAGTTTATCCACGGTCAGAGTCTTGTATCCTTTTCGGGCCAGTTCATAGGAGATACAGTTTCCAATGATTCCGGCTCCTATGATGATTGCGTCATATCTTTTTTCCGTCATGTCTGCCTCGTAAAATAATCGTTTGGTGAATCGACACCCTAATATATAATCGGACTTAAAACGTTAATGATCCGGTTTATCCTTTTTCCAGTTTGGCCAGGATCTCTTTTTCCCCTTCTCTTTTCAACCGGTCCAGCTCCGACATCACCTTGTCACTTAAAGGCTCGGGCGTGTGGGTGTCAGAAATCGCTTTGATCTCTTCCCTGACCCTGTCTGCCATGGTGGGTTGGCCTGCATCTTTCCAACCGTCAATGGTCTTTCGATTCATCAGCCGGGTGTTCCACAATTCGTCTTTGAAATGTTTCATGGTATGGGGCTGAACCAGGAAATGACCGCTGGGCCCGACATCTTCTATGACTTCCCGGGCCAGTGTTTCCCTTGTGACCTTTATCCCCTCCACAAACCGCCGGGTCATACGGACCACCTCGTTCCCCATAACAAGCTGTTCCAGGGAACAGGCCATGCCCGAAGCCATGTATCCCACATCATGAACCAGGTTCAGTCCGGACAGGCCCTGGCTGAGTATGGAAAACGCACTTTCAATACCGGCCTGGGCATCCAGGCATTTGGCGTCTGTTGCACCGGCAAGTCCCCAGGTGGGCAGGTTAAAGGATTGGGCCACCTCTGCCTGGGCTGCCAGGGCCAGGCTGTTTTCCGGCGCCCCCATGGCCATGAGGGCCGTTCTCATGTCAAGGATGCCGACGTTGCCGCTCATGGCCACGGGACATCCTCTTTTCCGAAGCTGGGCAATGGTGATATGGATTAAGGATTCAGCCGTAAGCTGGGCAATCAGACCTGCCAGGGTCACCGGCCCGGTTGCGCCCGCCTGAACGGTCGAACCCGGCAGTTGGGGCATGAACCGGTCTGCCGCTACAAAAATCCGATCAACCACTTCATTGGGGAAGAAGAGGGGGGCAATGGCCTCGGGGTAGGCGATGAGAAAGGGCTTTTCCCTTAATTTGTCCGGTCCGCCAGCAATCACCGCGGCCATTTCATACACATATTCGCACCCCAGGGCAGAGTACCCGATAAAGACGGACGGCTTGATTGTATTGGAAACCATGGCTTCAAACTCATGCACTTCCGCCGCATCTCCCGGCACATCCTGGGCCGTTCCAAAGGGCATGACAAAATCGATGCCGTCCAGGGAATCCGCCACTTTTGCACCCAGTGCAATATCGGAAATCACCGTGGGGCGGATCTCCCCGGTAAAGGCGTCCCGGGTGTTGGGGCTGGCTGTGGATGTGCCGTAATGGCTCTTCTCGCCTTCCACCTCCATGGCCCGGCGGCCCGTCCGGTCATAGATGGTCCATCCTTTGGGAACCGTCATCAAACATTCGTTAACAATGTACCTTGGAATCTTTATCTTATTTCCCTTTATCCAGGCCCCGGCCTGTTTCATCATTTTAAGAACCTCGGCATGCTCACATTTGAACCCTGTTTTTTCAATAATATCAAATGCAGCCTGTCGAATTTCCCAAATCTGGTCGTCGGTCAAGATTTTCATACCCACAGACCGCTGGGATATATTGGAAGACTGAATCACGTTTTCCCCTCCTCTTCCTCGTTTAAACCGGTTGCGTCCGGAATTCCTCTTTCATCCCATCCCATGGCCCGGTAATATTCGGCCAGCATGGTCTGGAAATCCTGTTTTGTCAGTTTATTCTCATCGTTGTCACCGATAAATATCTCCGGCAGCCGGTCTTCAATATCCTTTTCCCAATGCCGGATATTGAACAGCCGCTCCATGGCGGCTATCTTTAACCCGGTTTCAGCCAGGTCGGTGTGTGAGATCCTTGCCCCGGTCAGCCCTTGGATCAGTTCGGCTTCTTTTTCCAGGTTAAAAGAGCGCAGCAGGGATAATACCGGAACCTTGCACAGGCCCAGGGCATCCACGATAATGTTGGTGGTGACGGCCTTTTTTATCAGATATCCTTTGGCGGCAATAGATTTAATATTGACCGCCTCCTCGGTGCCGAATTCTTTCAGGGCTTCCTCTTTTGTCCAGGAGTATTCAAGGGAGGCATATACGTTGTTGTAGTCTCCGCCCCGGCTGGAAACCGCATACCCCAATGCCGTCCCCATGATGGCGGCCGGATGGTAGGCTGTCAGCTCCAGTCCCTTGACATGGACGGCATGGGCATCGGCACCGTGACCGATCTGTTCGGCGGCCCGCCGGACCCCCTGGCTCAATATTTTGCCCAATCCCTTTCCTTCAACCATTTGAAAGATCAGTTTCTCCATGGTTGCGGCATTTCCCCAGGTCAGATCCAGTCCCGGGGTCAAGGATTCGGGAAGTATATTTTTTTCAGACAATGCCATGGCAAATGCAATGGCGCTGGATGCGGACGTGGAATCGATGCCCAGTCTTCCGCACAGGTTATCCAGTCTGATAATCTGATCCAGATCATTTAACCCGCATTTGGGGCCCAGATTGATAATGGGTTCAAACTCGGGCCGGGTGAAGGCGTTCGGTTGGTTTGGCCCAGTTTGGTCTGATCCGGACGGGTCCGGCCCCAGATTCAGATCTGCCTTGCATTGGATCGGGCATTTGTAACACCCGGTCTTTTTAATGATCTTTTTTTTTAATTTCCGGCCGTCTATTTTTTCAATGTCGGTAATGCCGATATCTGAATAGTTTTTACTGCCCATGATGCCGAATTCATTGACCCACTCAATGTACCCGGCCCCGCCGTAATCGGAGAACGGTTTGAATTCCGGGGCGTTTCTGATATCGGCTGCATAGGACCGAATCGCCTCTTTCTGTTCTTCTGTAACGGCTTTAAAATGCCGGTGCGTCCCTTTTTCAATGACAATGGCCTTTAAGTTTTTAGCGCCCATGACGGCACCCATGCCGGTTCTGCCGGCGGCATGGTCTTTCTCCGTCATGATGGCGGCAAACCGGACCCGGTTTTCCCCGCCCGGACCGATGGCCAGGATCTTTATTTTTTTATCGGTGTAAACGGCGTTGAGCCGGTCCTGGGTTTCAAAAGCATCGCAGCCCCATAGGTGTGACGCATCTTTCAACCGGGCGCCGGTTGAATCAATATAGAGGTATACCGGTTTTTTTGAGGCCTGTTTGATGACAAGAGAGGTGATGTTACAGGATCTCATCCACGGTCCCGCGTATCCGCCGATATTTGAGCTGCCCAGAATGCCGGTTAACGGGGAGAGCGCATTGATGTGGAGTCTGGATGAGACCGGTGCGGAAGAACCGGTTAAGAGTCCGCAGGAAAAGAGCAGGATATTGTCAGGGGAGAACGGATCAATGGACCGGTTCAGATGATGATACAGATACCAGATGTTAAACCCCCTGCCGCCGAAATAGGATACGCCAGGGGCCGGAAAGGGATCTGTTTCACATCGTCCGGTTCCCAGGTCAACGGTTAGGATGTGTCCGATCTTTTCCGGTGAAATCATCTATCTTCTCACAATAGCAGGTTCCCCTGCAAGGCCCTTGGCAACCGCCATACATTGGTCTGTTTGACGTCTGCCTGATTTGCTTTTTCCTGGCCGGTCCTCTGTCTGCTCTGTTTGCAACCGTTCGCCTCGCTGTAAATCCTTTCTGTATCATGCCATCAAATTGCCAGCAATAATTTAATGATAAATATTACAATTTATTTTTTAAATGTTATAAAGATGCTATTTGATATATCAAAAATATAAAATGATATATCAATTTAAGGATCTGTTTAAGATTTTGTGCCAAATAAATCTGATGGTATGTACAAAATCAGTCGGGCTCTTGTCTCAGGATAAACCGGCCTGGGAGGGTTCCCGGTCAACGATTTCACTCAATAGTTTCAGAAGCGGATCAAAGTGCGGATTCACCTGTTTGTATATCTTTTCATTGATCCGGCTATAGAACCGGGTGGTTTTTATATCCGGTGAAAACGCATCTGCCGTTGCCGCCATTTTTTCGATGGCATGATCATAGGACCTAAATGCATGAACAGCCATCCCCGCATTGATGGCACAGCCGATTGCGGCGGACCCGTTGAGCCGGTTGCGAACGGTTTTGACCCCGAAGATATCGGCAAAGATCTGCATAAAGAGATCACTGCCTGCACCGCCGCCGGAGATGATCAGCTGTTTCAACGGGAAACCGAGTTCATCGATCATTTTATCCATGTGGTTCTTCATGGTAAAGGCGATCCCTTCCAGGATGGAGC
>JANQML010000139.1 GCA_028280105.1 Desulfobacula sp.
AAAAGGACCGTGCTGGTCGGAGACCTGCCCTCCCCCCTGGCCCCGCCGTCCGGATGCGTATTCAGGACCCAGTGCCCCATTGCCGAGGGGCTTTGCGCCAAAGAGAAACCAAAACTGCTTGATATCGGAGACAGCCATCAGGTGGCCTGCCACTTCTGGGATAAAGAGTAAGCCGGCCTGACCGAAGCACTGCTTTACAACAGGGGGTAAAAAAAGGGGGACCGATGTTCCCATGCCCGGCGAACTGTCCGAGTTCATCCTTTCCGTCATCCGGCACAATGTGCATCAGATTGTCCCTACCCACTTCGCTCATTTTCTGATACAGCCGATTTATGGGTGTCAACACCTGCCTTCCCCTTAAGGAATAAGGGTCAAAACGGTTAACCGATGCAGCGGCAGAGATTACCCGCATGCCCCGGCAGATCTCATCCCGGATCACCGTCTTTCCCTGGTGTTTTTCCACAAAGGCGATGCTGGCCATAATAAAGGCCCCGTTATCGCCTTGGATGAAACGTTTTACGAATCCCTAACATACGGTATCGTTGCAATAAACGACGTCACCCCCTATAACAGTCATGCGGACGATTGTATTTTTGATCTCTTTCGGATCGATCATCGTAATATCCTGTGAAAGCAGCGTCATGTCGGCAAGCTTTCCAACCGAAAGAGTACCGCGTTCATTCTCTGAGCGGCTGCACAAGGCTGCCATACTGGTATAAGCTGCTACAGCGCCATACTGAGTCGTGCATTGATCAGGCCCGAGAATATCCCCATTGCGTGTTTCCCGGGTCACTGCTGCCTGGATGGAATCCAGAATCTGTATAGGCAGAATCGGTGTATCAACATGCAGTGTAAATGGTAATCCCATGGCTTCCGCCTCACCGGCAGGATCAATTCGCGCCGCCCGTTCAGGACCTATGAAAAGATCTCTGTGTCGATCACCCCAGTTCTGTACGTGCATGCAGAAGAAACTCGGTATTACCCCAAGTTTTCTCATCCGTTTCAGGTGGTCCCTGTGTGCCATCTGAGAATGGATAAGCATATGGCGAATATCCGCCTGGGGAAACGCTTCCTGGGCCTTCTCAATGGCTGTAATAATGGCTTCAATTGCCGCGTCGCCATTACCGTGGATTGACAGATGGTGTCCGGCAGAGTGATATTGGGTAACCAGCGCCTCGAACTCTACGACATCCATAACAAGCTCACCTTTCTTATCAGAATGACGGGCATATGGTTCCATGACTGCTGCTGTTTCGGCCTGAATCGATCCGTCTATGAACAGTTTTACGCCACCCAGCTTTAACCGTTCATCACCCATTTTCGTTAACGGCTCCGGGTTCATGATTTCGACGGTATCCGGGAGAAGTGACAGAAATACCCGCAAACTCAATTTTCCCTGCGACTCCAGCGTCCGGTAGCTTTTATATACAACTTCCGGCATTCCCTCAATGCCCAATCCGGCATCATGGACCCCAGTAATCCCGCATCGGTTGAATTCCTTAATCGATTCCTCCAGCAACCCGAGATACGTTTCAGAGTCTGGTGGATCAAATTGAGAAATAATGTCAAACCAGGCAATCTCATCAAGACGACCGTTTGGCCCGGCTTCGTCCTGATGAATTTCACCCCCCACAGGATTGGGTGTATCCCGAGTAATCCCATAATGCTGCAACCCGGCAGAATTCAAAAATCCTAAATGCATCGAAATATGAATAACGATAACCGGCCTTTCTGTTGAAACTTCATCAAGATCATAACGGGTGATCTGCCGCCCATCTTTTAACAAAGTGTCGTCATAACTATACCCAACGATGATGGGTGCATCCGTAGTGGACCCATGTCTTTTGAGCACATCAATCAGTTCGGCAATCGTCTCTGACGCACCAAGATAAGCATATTGCCGAAACACTGCATACATGGATAAGTGATTATGTGTTTCGTTAAACCCAGGAAAAAGCGCTCCGCCCTGCATATCGACTGTGGTACAATCAGAACCGGCAAGAGCAGCCATAATGGCATGATTTCCTATCCCGATAATTCTATTCTCTTCCGTAACCAGTGACTCCGCTTCAGGAAAGCGGGGATCCATGGTGACTACAGTTCCGTTGGTGTACAATGTTTTCATCAACTACCCCTTAAGCTTGAGTTTGTAGATTTTGATCGATTTCAGCAGACTTTTGTCCTAGACGCATTCGACCAACAAAATGGATACAGGCAAGAGTTCCTAAGCCATAGACAAGATAAATGGCAAATACTGTGATGCCCGACATGCTGGGAATAATCGGTGCAAGCAGGCCGAGCAACGGAAAGGTTGTTACGATAATGGCAACGTTAAAGAAGGCCAATTCAAGTGAAACGCTTGTGGAGTAATCCGGATCGAGAATACGAAGGAGAAGAAGACCGTTGGCAGTTGCACCACAACAGCAGCCGAATTGAGCTATCATCCGCTCAGATCCGAGGTTGTTCAGTTTACGGCCAAAGGTCCATATAAGTATAAACGTGACAAGTGTTGCCGCGATGCAAACCAGAACGATGGGTACAATATATTGTGTCAAAACAGAAAGTTTTACACTCATAAAGCTGGATACCAGCATCACATCGACGGCTAAACCGGTTATATGCTTTTGCACCCCAAAGTTCAGAAGGTGTCCGCAACCCAGTTTATTCATGACAAAACGGATAATAAGACAGACAACAAGGCCGTGGAGAAAGAAAAATCCCCAACTGCACAGAGTACCTATACCCGGAATCCCTTTAAGATTAGCGACAGCCCAACCAAGCCAGTGATACGTTATGAAATAAGCAACACCAAGAACGGCGATATGTACCGCCAGGGTATCTATATTTGCAGAGTGGGTTGTTTCATGACCGATTACATGTTTTCTTTTATCCTTATATATTCCCCGGAGAAATTCTTCGGTCATAGCCGCTTTTTTATTCGCATTCAATTTCTTTGAAACAACCCAGCGAGCGACTGGAACCCCCATGATGAATGCGACGACAAAACCGATATTGGCATAGATCAACCCCAGGATGCGCGTATCTGCCATACCGTAATTGTTTTCCCACATCCCCCCAATTGCAAGGCCCTGTCCCGGCCCCTGAGTAAATCCATGGGTTACCAGAAAACCGTAAGCAGGAGCGAGAGTCTCAGAACTGAATAGGTTATACCCCCAGATTGCCACTGCACCCGCTGCAGCCTGCAGAGCAAAGCTTGCCGTCCAGATCAAAGACATCCACATACCACCACGCAAATACTCCTTGCGAGACGACTTGAGTTCGCTGGAAGGATCCGGATTGGTAAGGCATAACGACATGAAACTGATACTGAATGCATGCATGGTAAACGGTAGAAAACTTTCTGTTTGGAGCCCGCCTACACCACTATTTACAAACACAAACCCTACAACCCCGCCAAGAATCGCTCCTGGAATTAGATAGTTTTGAAACGGTTTTACGTTAGCCCTTAACAGGATACCTATGAGCAACATCGCTCCGATAACTCCCAGTGTCAAAAATCCTTGATATGTTTCCAGCATATCCCCTCCTTGAATGTGGTTTAAGTGATAACAACCAACTTTCATCCGGCTTGCCGGTTTGAAAGCGTCATTAAAAAATAAAGGTGCAATCCTTATTTATAACCGTACCACTATGGATAAATAGAGGGTATGAGGGAAACACCCTAAATTCAATTGGGAAACACCCTAATTTACTCACCACACAAAACAAAAACCTGGTGAAGCAACAGTTAATGATCAAAGGTGCGCCCAATGGTCGGATTAACCTCAACATTGCATAAAAAATCTGAGAAAAAGATAAAAGAGCTTGAATTTAAAACAAAAAATGATAGTTTCCTGACTTTACAAGATTTCACCAAAAGTGGCATCTAAAAATTATCTTTTTTTCGTCAGATTTTTTACCCTCTGGGAAAGTCGTGAAGGCCCATCTTCTTTGTTGCCAAGGTTTTGCAGTAGAGAACTACAGCAGCAACCTTGGCGCCTTGAAGCTGGAACCTTCACGACTTTTGCAATGCTGAGGTTAAGACAGTGAAAAGATATGGAACGTTAGACTGGCAGGAATGATGAAATAGAAGTCCGAAGTGATCAGATATCAGACAATTTTTCCACCACGGTACAATCCCACTGGCAAAAGATGCTCGTTCCTCTATCGGAACTTTCGAGTGAAAACGTTCCGGCAGTAAGATCAACTCGTTCACGCAGGCTGACAAGACCCAAACCGCCGCTGAGTTTGCCGGTTTTTGCATTGCTGCCCGGGTTGTTGACCATCGGAAGAGTGGCGGAAGGAATACCATTGCCATTATCCTCTATCTTTAAGCGGAGTATGTTTTCTTCAGATTCTAAGAGCAGATGTACCTCGTTTGCACCACTATGTTTGGCAATGTTATTTAATGCTTCCTGGACAATTCGATAAACAACAATTTTCAAATTATCCGGTATTAATGACTCACTTGAATGAATTTTTTTCTGGATCGAGATATGCCGATAGATTTTCATGTACTCAAGGCAATACCAATCAATGGTATCAATCACTCCGAGATCATCAATGATTGATGGCCTCAGCTCCATTTGAACTCGTCCGATACTGTGAACGACCTTTTTAACCATATTTATAGTCGCCTGAAGAACTTCTGTCTGCTGATCAGTATTGCCTTGCAGATTAATGGCATTTTCAGCGCCAAACTTTACGGCTCCGAGTACCGGAGCGATATTGTCGTGAAGTTCATTTGCCAACCGCCTTCTCTCATCCTCCTGTGATTCCAGAAGCTTACTGGACAAGTATTTCAATCGTCGCTCTGACTCTTCTACTATTTTGGCAGTTTCCGTTCTTTTTGTAATATTTTCTGCCATCAACGCCGCACGAATTTTATTGCCATTTTTATCTCTGATATAGACAATCTGTGAAAAGATCCACTTTATTCTATTGTCGCTGAACGAGAGGCGAAATTCAAAATTTTCATTTTCCAGACTATCGTTTCCCCAATGCTGTCGAACCTTCTTCACAATGCTTTCACGATCATCGGGATGAATATAGTCGACAAGTTCCGGCATGCACTCAGGTTGCCGTAAATCGTCTAATTCAAGAATTTTCATGAACGCCCTGTTGTTGAAACTGATCCTGCCAAAATCCAATTCAACAAGACAAAGTGCTTCTTTCAGATTTTCCGCAAGTAATCGAAAACGCTCTTCACTCTCGCGCAGAGCGCGCTCAATTGTAATACGTTCCTCAATCTCGGCAAGAAGCAAATTATTTTGAGTTTTCACCTCCCGTGTACGGTCTAAAACACGTTGTTCCAGTTTTTCATGGGACTCAAGAAGGGCCTTTTCCCGGTTATTTATTTCTGAAATAAAAAATCTTGTTGCTTCCGCCATTAAGGTTATTTCATCATTCCCGGTTACCGGAATAGAGACCTCGTCCCCATGAATATGGCTGCGAACGGCTTTCTGCAGCCTGAGTAGCCGGTCAACAACAATCGTTTTTAAATGAAAAAAGATACATAGCGCAAACACTATGCCCATCACGGGCAAAATAATCAAAATAATATTCGCAAATATGAGTTGATTCGTGATCGTCTGAATAACATCGTCGATATTTACGGCAACACGACTGAGTACCGCGTCGGTTGTCCTGTCGATCTGATTGGAAACAAAGGTGTTGCTGACCAGCAAATTCCCAAGGATTTTACTCCGCTCAAGTCGCTCTATTGCAAGTATAAACAGATCACGGTCGTTCTTGCTGAAATGAACAAGTTCCTTGTGAACATTCTTAAACTGTTGAAATACCCCGTTCTCGACCTGAGAAAGCAGCTGATCTGTATATATGAGGGATTTCAGATATTTTTTCTCAATAGTATCTATTGCGTAATCCCCCTCTGCCGAAGGAACGGAAAGGAGAAGAATAATGGTTTTGTTCAGGGCTTTTACAATTTCTTCGTGAAGTTTACTATTTTGGTGATCTGATGGTTTTGAATCTGACGTGTTGTTAAGATTTTCCCCAAGTCTCCGTATCCGCCTGGTTATCTGATCCATCTCCTGCTCAATCCCCATCCGCTCGTCAATGACCGTAGAAATTGACTGAATATTTCTATGAAGCACCCTGGACAGATCAGCAACGTCCTGCAGCTGGGGTAAATAAGGAAACGACTGCCGAACTGATGCAACCTTGCTCTCCCATGACTTGTTTTTCTCAAAAAATTCTTTGGAAAGGGCCTCACGGATATAAGAATTGTGCGCAACAATTATATCGGGAGCAACCGAGGTCATTCGTTCAGACTCCAGCACCAGATTAAAGGTTCTGGTCAGTGACGGGATATGATGCTGGGCAACATTCAGAACAGAATTGTTCACATTATAAAAAATAACCGCCGTACTGACGGCGAGCAGACTCATTATCAACAGCAGAATAGAAAGGCTTATGGAAACTCGGGAAGAGAGGCTTATCTTGATCATGATGTTATGGATCCTGTCCGTTGATTTGCCAAAAAAATTCATCCATTGGAGCCAAAGCGCCCCAAATAGATCTGTTAACGCCCTGCAATCTCTTATCAAAAATGGTCACATACGGCATCGTTCCCAACCATATCATGGGCAAGTCCTCACGAACAACATTTTGAAACTCTGCATAAAGTCGTTTTCTTTGTTCAATATCCTTTTCTTTTCCAGCCTCTTCTAACAGTTTATCCACCCTGTTATTTGAGTACGCAAGCGTATTGGACCACGTTACGTCGGTCCTGATATTATCTGAAAGATACGTTCTATGAACGCCTATCACCGGATCATACCAGGAAAAAACGCTATCAATTGTGATATGAAAATTCCGAGATGAAATAATCTTCGACCAGGTAGAAAGTTCTGCAACTTCATGGATTCGCAAATCGACCCCGATTTTTCTGCTCAACTGGTGACGCAGAAAAGTTAGAAACGAATGCTTAAGTGGTGCTAAATTCGGAGGACAGGTTATATCCACTGCCATTCGCTTACCTTGAGAATCCCGCTTATACCCTGCTTCGTCAAGCAGGTGGTTCGCTTTGTCAATGTCATACTCGATCATGTTCTTCGGTGGCGCGTAAAACGGGCTTGTCCTGATGATCGGGCCATCCAGTTGTGTGGATGGGCCACCTAAAATGTAATTTGTGATAAAATTAAGATCAATTGCATGGGCAAATGCACGGCGGACTCGGATGTCGTTAAACGGTTCCTGCTGGAGGTTGAATCCCATCCAAACCATTGGGCCGATTGCCTCATATCCTTTCCTGGATATTTTCAAATTACTATTTTCAGCCAATGCACTGAGATAGCGTAATAACGGAGAAAAAAACACCACCTGTATCTCACCATTCTCCAATGCGAAAGGATGATCCTTAGGGCTTGAATAGATTTTAAAGATAATGGTGTTCAGATAGGGACGGTCGGGTAAAAAAAAGTGCTCAAAAGCTTTCAGGGTTATTTCCTCACCAAACCGGTAATCGGTAAGCTTAAACGGCCCTGAACCAATCACCTTTGAGTTTGCCGGATGTGTTGGAATATATTGACCATCTCCATATATATGCTTTGGCAATATAGGGGTTAACACTGCTGTCAATACATGGAAAAGAGCAGGATGATGATGCTTTAGATGAAGTTTAACAGTATGCTCATCAAGGGCGACCATGCGATCAAGAGCAGAAAGCATGGTTACAAATGGATGGTACCGCTTTACGGTTTGCAATGAAAAAATAACGTCTTCTGCACTTACAGCTACCCCATCGTGAAAACAGGCATTTTGTCTAAGTTTGATACTCAAAGTTAGCCTATCATCAGAAAATGACCAGGTTTCAGCAAGGTAGGGCCTCACAGTCCCATCTGCGTCAACACGAAAAAGCCCCGCAAAGAGCTGACTGCCGACAATACCTGTCAAAACACCGGAATGTACAGCAGGATTAAAATGGGTCGGTGTGTTGTTAAGAGCTACGACCAGTTGTCCACTTGTGCCTGACGCTGGAAAAACGGTTTTGGAAAATGCACAATCCACTCCACCTGCAATCAGTAACAGCAGGATATAAGAGAACATCATTCCACTTTTCTTCATCTCTATTCTTCCACGAGTAAGCCGTGTTGCCGGGCATAATTGCTCAAATCCAAAGCACTATGCAAATCAAGTTTTCGCATAATATTCGTTCTGTGATTATCGACTGTTTTAGGAGCAATACACAAAAGAGCGGCTATCTTTTTATTTGCCTGCCCTTCCGCCACAAGTTTCAGGATTTCGCGCTCGCGATTGGTCAGTAAATCAAGGGATGATTTTTCACTGTTGTCACCGGAAAAATATGCCTCTATCACTTTACTGGTAAACTCGGAACTGATATAAAATTTTCCTTCAATTATAGCACTGACAGCCACCCGAAACTCATTTTGGTCTGCAATTTTCAACAAGTACCCCTGTGCACCGGCCTGGAGTGCCGCCTTTAGGTAAGACTCTGACGAATGCATGGATACAACCAAAATTTTCGTTTCAGGCGAAAGTTGTCTCACCTGGCGTATTGCCTCAATACCCCCCATATTTGGCATGGATAAGTCCACAAGAAGAAGGTCCGGCTGTTTTTGACGAACCAACTTCAAAGCTTCTATTCCATCTCCTGCTTCACCAACCACATCAAGGCCGAGAGTTGATGTGATAAGCAAGCGAAGTCCAGCCCTGAAAAGCTTGTGGTCCTCTGCAATAACAATTTTAGGCTTAGCCATGTTGTTTTCTTTCCTTCAGGTGAACAAATGATATCAATTTTTACGGCATTGCAGCAAGGTGAAAATTGAACTGCAAATATTAACTCCGAGTATTGATACTGATAGGAAATACAGTGGTCCCCAGTGCCGGGTACTTTATTACAAAAACAATAATGCGCAAGCTACTCCGATAATACCTATGACTGCCAATATACCTACCATATTTTTAGGCATCCTACCTTCATTGCTCATTGCTTTCCCAAACATCCCAAAGATTAATGGATGAATT
>JANQML010000079.1 GCA_028280105.1 Desulfobacula sp.
TGCCAATATACCTACCATATTTTTAGGCATCCTACCTTCATTGCTCATTGCTTTCCCAAACATCCCAAAGATTAATGGATGAATTAGAAATGGCATGGCTAAGATAAAATTAATGAGTGCTGATGAATCAATTGTCTCGCTTACACTGTCAAACATGCCTTCTTGAATGGCGGCGAATAAACTGATCTTTATCAGCCACGACCTGTCGGTTGTCAAACACATCAGCCACCGGATTCTGGTGCTCTACCTGGGGAACACCATGGAAATCGCCGGCCAGGACAACCTCTACACCAACCCCAGGCACCCGTATACCAAGGCGCTGATCTCAGCGGTTCCCATCCCGGCCCCCCGGCTTGAAAAGAATAAGAAAAGGACCGTGCTGGTCGGAGACCTGCCCTCCCCCCTGGCCCCGCCGTCCGGATGCGTATTCAGGACCCGGTGCCCCATTGCCGAGGATCTTTGCGCCAAAGAGAAACCAAAACTGCTTGATATCGGAGACAACCATCAGGTGGCCTGCCACTTCTGGGATAAAGAGTAAGCCGGAGATTACCGGCCATACGAACTAATCATTTTTGTTTTAAATTCTGGTTTCTTCCGTATGAGATCCCTAATTTTTTCATCCGGTTCCTGAGCGTACTGGGGTTTACACCCAAACGGGCGGCAGCACCGTTTTCTCCCTGGACCCTTCCCCGGGTCATTTTGAGTACGGTTTCAATATGGGACCGGATGACATCATCCAGGCGCATCTGATTCGCAGCGACCTCTTTTTCAGGCCGGGTATCATGGTTTTCAATTTCCGGAAAAACGGTTTCAAATTCCGTCGGCTTGTCCGGAGATCCGGTTATACTCTGGATAATGGTTCGTTCGACTATATTTTCCAGCTCTCTCACATTTCCGGGCCAGTGGTAGGCCTGGAATTTCTCAACCGTGTCCGGGGAGATTACCGGAGGGGTCTGCAGATTCATCTCACCGCTCTTTTTTTCCGAAAAATACTTTATAAGGGCCGGAATATCCGACTTTCTCCGGCGCAGCGGCGGGATGGTGATGGGAAAGACATTGATCCTGAACCAGAGATCTTCTCTGAATCTCCCCTGGCGGACCATCTGCGGTAAATCCCTGTGTGTGGCAGTGATAATCCGGATATCCACCGGGATGGGATGACTGCCTCCCACCCGTTCAATCTCCTTATTTTGGAGCACCCGGAGCAGCCGAACCTGTGCTGAAAGAGGCAATTCACCGATTTCGTCCAGAAAAAGCGTTCCCTTGTCCGCCCGCTCAAAACGGCCTCTCTTCCGGGTAACCGCTCCGGTAAACGCACCCTTTTCATGCCCGAACAATTCACTGTCAATCAAGCTTTCGGGAATGGCACCGCAGTTTACTTTAATAAACGGACCGCCTGCCCGGGGAGAAGAGTAGTGGATGGCATTGGCGATCACTTCCTTTCCCACACCGGTTTCTCCGAGTAAAAGGACCTGGTTGGTCCGGGGGGCAATCTGCCTGACCCGGTCCATGACATGCTTTAATCCGAACTCACTGCCGATGATCTCATCTCCTGATATCTGATGAAGCTGCCGGTTTAAAAACTGATTGTCGTCAACCAGCAGATCTTTAAGCCGGAGGACCTCCTGGTGCTTCAGGGCATTGGCCAGTGCCATGGCAAAGGGATCATGGATCAGGTTCAGCAGCCTTGCATGTTCCGGGGTATATCGATCCGCCCCTTTGGCCAGAAAAATGACCACACCGAGTTTTTGATCCTCGATTCTCAGTTTAAGAACCAGGCTTGACATCTGTTGTTTGCCCATGGCCTCCCAGAAGGACCGGGCCACCAGATCTTTTTCCGGGCGGTTAATGATTTCCACGGTCCCTCCCTTATCCGCCTCTATTAAACGGCAGGCGTCATCTGACAGCGGAATGGGCTTCTCCACGGGCCTGAATCCGGGAGGGCCTGCCGTGGCGATATTCACAGTACTCCGGGTCGTTGGGTTGAAAATGTTCATACCGATACTGTCCAGGGGCATATAGTCCTTAAAAAAACCGAGGCACCGTTCCAGAACGGTTCCGATGTCGAGACTGCCGGAAATTTTTGTTGTGGCGTGGTGGAAAAAATCCATATCACTGCGTTTCATTTTTGCTTCTCCCTCTTTTTAAAGTGCCATATCCGGTAGTTTTACAATAAAACTGCCGGATATGGAATATCATTCTACCTTATTAGGCATTTTTGATTTTGAAAACCAATAACCCATTGTATTTTAAACACATTTCATCCCTGGCACAATTTTAGCTAATTTTATTCTGAATTCTACCCATAAGGAGAGAAACACATGGCGGAAAAGGGATGGATTGAAATCATCAGTCTCCGGCTTTCCGGCTCTGGAAACAGAAAGGCGATTCTGGATATATTCAACCAGGTCAGCCAGGGAAAGAGAGCCCACACGGATTATTTTCACTATGCCGAATTATTTGCCAACACAACAATTGAGACAGACTGGTCCATCTATATTCACTGGCCGCATCAGGCAGGGCACCCGTCAAAGACCGTCCTGGGCTCGAGTATTGCCGAAGCCTTCCAAAGCCTAGGACTGGTCAATCATTCTGTCTGGGAAAAAAGATACGCTAAAAGAGGAACAGATTCATGAACAGATTAAAAATTGCACAATGGACAGTGATCATCGGCCTGCCCTTTCTAGCCCTGGGGATTTTCGGGTTCTCCGGCTATAAAAATGCCGGAACAGACGGGGCCCCGGCACCTGAACCCGTACGGCCGGTAAAGGCCATTCGTCTGAAAGCTCCCGAAATAACTGATATACGATCCTTTCCAGGCTCGGCACGGGCTGCCCGGGAGGTCAACCTGGCATTCCGGGTTCCGGGCCCCCTGGTCACACTGAACGGGGAGACCGGGGACAGGGTTGAAAAAGGAGACCTGATTGCCCGGATCGATTCACGGGACTTTAACATACGGATCAAATCACTTGAAGCCAATCTGAAGGCGTCCCGGGCGCAGCTCGTCCAATCCGGATTGCAATATGACAGGTATATCCACCTAGTTAAGGAAGATGCCGCAGCCAAGGCAACCTTTGACCGGGTAGAGGCAACCTTTGAGATGGCCAAAGCCCGGGTGGACGCAGACATAAAAAGTCTTGAATCCGCGCGAAATGCCCTGTCGGATACGGTTTTAACCGCCCCGTTTACCGGGTATATCAACAAAAAATGGGTTGAAAACCATGAAAACGTGACCCAGGGTCAACCGATCATCTCTCTGGTGGATCTGTCCAGGGTTGAAGTGGCAGTGGGTATTCCCGAGAACCTGACGGCCGACCTGGGCCGTTACAACACCTATATATGTGAATTTGAAGCCATACCCGGACAGACATTCACGGCAACATTCCGGGAACTGGGTAAAAAACCCAACCCGTCCAACCAGACCTACCCCCTGACACTGGTTTTAGACAGGGCGGAAAGTGGTTTCATCCGCCCGGGCATGTCAGCCAGGGTCAGCATCACCTTTTCAAGAAAAGATCCTGACACGGTTTTCAGGGTTCCGGTGCACGCCCTTGTCAATGGCGATCAGGGAAAAACCTATGTCTGGATTGTAAACGAAACCGACAGGACCGTCCGTAAGAAATATGTTCAAACCGCCGGTCTCAACCCTGCCGGTATCGCAGTCAGGGGCGAACTGAATGCCGGAGACTGGCTTGTAACGGCAGGGGTCAATTTTCTCAAGGAAGGGCAGGTCACACGAATTTTAGAAGCCGCAACCCGGACCAATGTGGGTAATGCCCTGTAAAAGATAAGGATGTAACAAATTGAAATTAGCTGAATATTCCATTCAACATAAAACCGTTGTCATTTTTACCATGGGGATGCTCTTTGCCGGCGGCATATTTGCCTATTTTAAAATGGGCAAACTGGAAGACCCGGTCTTTACCATTAAAACAGCCGTTGTTGTGACCCCCTGGCCCGGGGCATCCCCCCATGAGGTGGAGCAGCGGGTGACCGAAGTCATTGAAAAAGCGGTCCAATCCTCTGACGAAGTGGATAATATCCATTCCGTCTCCCAGGCCGGGCTCTCTGTTGTATATGTGGATCTTAACGAAAAAAACCGGACCGCTCAAATTCAGCAGCTTTGGGACATGCTCAGACGCAAGGTCAACAGCGTACAAAAGGATTTGCCCCGGGGTGCGGGCCCCTCCCTGGTTCAGGATGATTACGGGGATGTCTACGGCATTTTTCTGGCCCTCACCGGTGATGGCTTTGAAAATGCAGAACTGAAAAAGTATGCGGATTATCTTAAGCGGGAGCTGCTCCTGGTGCCGGATGTCTCTAGGATTCAACTCTTCGGAAACCAGACCCAGGCCGTCTATGTGGAAATATCCAAATCCCGGCTGGCGGATCTGGGTATCCCGCCGGATGCCATCCGCCAGGCCCTGGCCGGGCAGAACCGGATCTTAGACGCCGGTGCCGTGGAAACAGATGTAAAACGAATCCGGGTAGCGGCACCGGGCGATTTCACAACAATAAAAGAGATCAAAAACCTGGTCATCCGTTCCAGTAGAGAAGAATCCTTTCTTCTCAAGGATATTGCCCGGATTCACCGGAGCTATGTTAAACCTGCCGAACCCATGATGCGGTTTAACGGCAGGCCTGCCATCGGTATTGCCATATCTGCCGAAGCCGGTGCCAATGTCGTCACCATGGGGGATGCGGTTCAAAAAAGAATTGACGCACTCATGGCCGGGCTGCCCGTGGGTATCAGCCTTGACGGGATTTATTACCAGTCGGAATTTGTAAAAGATGCCATCAAAGGATTCATGACAAGCCTGCTGCAGTCCGTAGCCATTGTGGCCGGGGTTCTCCTCATTGCCATGGGCATCAGAAGCGGCCTTCTCATTGCCGGCAGCCTCGTATTATCCATTTTGGGAACCCTTGTTATCATGCTGGCATTTGACATCAATCTGCAGCGGGTGTCCCTTGCCGCGTTGATTCTTGTTATGGGTATGATCGTGGACAATGCCATTGTTGTCACAGACGGTTCCCTGGTTCGTCTCTCAAAAGAGAAAAACCGGGTCCAGGCCATGACCGGACCGGCCATGGAGACGGCATGGCCCCTTTTGGGCGCCACCCTCATCGCCTGCCTGACATTTCTGCCCATCTATCTGGCCCCGACAACCGCCGGTGAATATTGCGCCACCTTGTTTCAGGTCGTGGCCATTGCATTGCTTCTTTCATGGGTTCTGGCCATGAGCCAGGCCCCGGTGTTTAATCACCTGCTTTTAAAAACAGGTGGAAAAACCAAAAAACCCCAAAGCAATCTATCGTATCAATTATATAAGAGATTGCTCGGGGTCTGCCTCAGAAACCGGTTCATCGTGATCACCGTTTTGATCGCCGTCATGGTATCTTCGTCAATGGCGTTTACACATGTACCCAAGATGTTCTTTGCCGACTCAGACAAGGCCCAGTTCTTTATCGGGTACTGGCTGCCCCAGGGCACCCGGATCGAAAAAGTTTCAACAGATCTTGAAATCATAGAGCACCATCTGTCCGAACTGCCCGAGGTCAGGAACTACGCAACAACAATCGGTTCCGGCGGCCCCCGGTATATTACCTCCATTAACCCGGAACTTCAAAACCCGTCCTATGGTCAGATCATCGTCAATGTCCGTGATTATAAAAAAATAAAGCAACTCATCCCTTACCTTGAAAACTGGGTTGCAGAAAGGTTTCCGGACGCCGACCCCCAGTTTTCCGTCTACGTCAACGGGCCCAGTCCGGATTTTAAAATAGAGGCACGGTTTTCCGGACCCGATCCCCGGATCCTCAGACAGCTCTCCGGACAGGCCAGGGCAATTATGGAAAAAGATCCCCGGGCCAAAAATATCCGGGACAACTGGCGACAGCGAACACCTGTTTATACACCTCTCTATTCCCAGGATAAAGCCAGGAAAGCCGGTGTGGAAAGGGAGCATCTGGCCCAGGCCATGAAACAGCTCAATGACGGCATGGTTGTCTCTTTTTATCGTGAAGCGGAAAATCTCATACCGGTCCGTCTCAAGATATCGTCCCCGGACGAACCGTTTTCAGACCTGGAAAGTACCCCGCTGTGGGGAACCGGCCCCCAATCCGTTCCCCTGGAGCAGGTCGTGTCATCCACCGGCATTGCCTGGGAAGATCCCCTGGTCCGCAGGTACAACCGGCGGCGGGCCATCACAGCTCAGTGTGATGTGGTGGCAGGGGTAACCACGAACACCCTGTTCCGTCAGCTCAGACCCCTGATCGAAGCCATACCGCTGCCCACCGGATATACCCTGGAATGGGACGGTGAGTATGATCTCTCGAAAAGCGGAAATGAAGGGATTCAAAAATCGTTTCCCCTGATTGTCATTTTAATCGCATTTATTCTGGTGGCCCTTTTCAACGGGATCAGACAACCGCTGATCATTGCCCTTTTGCTCCCCTTTGCAATGGTGGGAATGACGCTGGGACTCTTTGTCACCGGCCAGGCATTCGGATTTCTTGCGATTTTAGGGGCCTACAGCCTGGTGGGGATGCTGATTAAAAACGCAGTGGTGCTGATTGATCAGATCGATGTTGAAATTCGTGACGGAAAACCACCCCTGGATGCGGTCAAAGACTCCTGCGTCAGCCGGATGCGGCCGGTCATGATGGCATCGGTCACCACGATTTTAGGCATGATACCGCTGCTGCCAGACCCCATGTTTTCGTCCATGGCCGTAACCATCATGTTCGGTCTTGCCTTTGCCACAATTCTGACGCTGATCGCCGTACCAGTACTCTATACCCTCTTTTTCAGAATTAAAACCGCTTAAAAGGCAAAGATCTGGCGGCAAATCAAAAAAACAGATCCAACCATGATTAAAAAGGGATGAAAATGAAACCCATATATCTATTCCTCTCTCTGTTTGTAATGCTTCCCCTGTCTGTTGATGCACGGGAAAACACAATCCGGTTTTCCGTTAACCAGGCCGTTAAAGCGGCGGTTGCGGACAATCCCTATGTCAAAGAGGCGCAGGAACATATCAATGCGGCTCATCAGGCCGTACGCCGTTCCCGGGCCGACCTCTTTGCAACGGCCGGTCTCAATTACGCCTATACCGGTCTTAACGAGCAACCCATTATGAAAACAGCACAGGGAGAGACCCCTACCGCCCACACCCGCCAATATGCCTGGAACCTGACCCTGACCCAGCCGCTCTTCACCGGATATGCCCTGTCCACGGCTGTGGAGATATCAAAACTGGGGGTCATGGATAGAAAAATTCTAAAAGAAACCACCATACTGGATCTGGCAAGGGATGTGAAAATCGCATGTTATAACCTGCTGCTCTCCCGGAAGATGCTCATGGTGGCCCAAAGTGAGGTGGATTCCCTTACGGCACACTGGAAAGTGGCAGACCGGTTTTATAACCGGGAACTGATCCCAAAAAACGATCTGCTCAGATCCGAGGTTGCCCTGGCCGATTCCAAACAGACCCTGGAGGCAAGACGGGCAGATGTGATCTCTGCCATGGCGCTTTTAAACCGTCTGATGAATGCCGATATCAACCGGACTGTGGCGGTGGAAGATGTCGGCCCGGTCCCGGATGCTGAAACGGACCTGCATTCTCTGGTGGAGTCGGCGCTTGATCGGCGGCCGGTAATACGCGGATTGAAAAACAGCCTGGAACAGGCCCTCCTTTCGGAAAAACTGTCAAAAAGCAGCCATTACCCGACGGTTTCCCTTCAGGGACGATACGGGCGGAACGGGGATGACATCACCGGCCGGGATAATGCGTATACCAACAGCGAAAGCGCGGCTGTCTCCCTCCGGATCGGCTGGACCTTTTTTGACTGGGGTAAGACCACGGCCGGGGTAAACCAGGCCCGGTTCCACACCCGGGCGATCCGGCAGAAAATACGGGGAACCGAGGCCCTCATCCGGCAACAGGTAAAAGATACCGTTCTCAGGCGTGACGTGGCAAAAAAAAATATTCAAACCGCAGAAAAATCATTGGCCCAGGCCCGGGAAAATTTCAGGATCACAAATGTACAATATGCCCAGCAGGTCACCACATCAGACGTTGTCCTGGATGCACGAACCTTCCTGACACGGGCGGACTCCAACTATTACCGGTCCGTGTACGGTTATATGGCATCCCTTGCCGATCTTGACAGGGTTATCGGGAATATGGACCCTTTAATCGAGTTAAAAACAAAATAAACACCGGTGTTGAAAATACCGTGACCGATTCTGATTCACGACAGGGGTAAAAAGAGGGAGACCGATGTTCCCCTGCCCGGTGAGCTGTCAATCCGGATATTGCCCGAGTGGGCATCCATGATGGTTTTGCACAGGCTCAGGCCGAGCCCGTACCCCCCGGTCTCTTTTGACCGGGATGGATCCAGCCGGTAAAAGGGCTCTAAAACCAGGGGGGCCTTGGCCGGATCCATTCCCACCCCCGTATCCGTGATCACGACCATGGCCCACCTCTTCTTCAGCTCAAAGCGGATCTCCACGGGATCACTGCCGGCATGGGAATACTTTATCGCATTTTCAATAACATTGGTGACCACGGTTCGAATCTGTTCCGGGTCAAATTCACACAGGATCGGGGGATGATCTGTCCACGTTACCTTTGGGGCCCGGTGTTTAAAAAGAGCGGCCGTCTGTCTGACCCATGCCACAAGATCAGACCGCTTTTTCTCAAGACGGGAGTGATCATGGTGCAGCCGGGCATTTTCAAGAATCGTGGCAATCATGGCCTCCATCTCACAAAGATCGGCACTGATACTCTTTTTAACCGATTCATCGTCTACAAATTCCAATGCCACCTTTGCCCGGGTCAGCGGGGATCGAAGCTCATGGCTGACATCCCTTAACAGACGCTGCTTAAGTGCCATCATCCGGTTCAACCGGCCGGTCATGGTATTAAAAGAGGCGGCCAGTTGTCCGAACTCATCCTTTCCGTCATCCGGCACAATGTGCATCAGATTGCCCCGGCCCACTTCGTTTACCCCCTGATGCAGTCGTTTTATGGGCTTTAACACCTGCCTTGCCCCCAAAAATGCCCCGGCAAGAATCAGGGTCAAAAGAATTAAAAAAATGCTGATCAGCCATAGGAAACGGCTCTCCCGCTCACCCCATGGGGAGACTTCAAACCAGAATATCCCGGTGGCATGGGTCACCTTAAAAAAATGGCGGCCGCGATATCTGCCGAAATCCATAAATGCTGAATTGGAAAAAGGCCGGTACCGGATCCGGTCTTCCCCGGGAAGATCATCGATAAACGACCAGGCACCGCTCCCTCCCCGGAAGGCGATGTTCAACCCGGTCTGTCTGGAAAGCGCATCTGCCCGGGCCCTGTCCGGGGGAGCGCCCAGATCGTCGATCACATAGTTGAAATACTGGATAACGTTGGCATGAAACGGCCGGTCAGAGGCGGACCGGTGGGCGATAACAAAGCCGATCACAACCAGGATAATCAGCATCCAGGTCACCAGAGTGATCAGAATGAGCCTGGTATAGACAGATGCAAGCATCTGTCTGAACCGGTTCGGCATTAAGGAGACCATGGATCACCCCTCCTTCTCTCCGCCTAAAAACAGGTACCCTGCTCCCCAGACGGTTTTAATGAACCGCGGATGTTTCGGATCATCCCCCAGTTTCTGGCGAACTCGGCTCACCGTGACATCCACGGTCCGGTTAAACGCATCACAGTCAATGCCGGACAGCTCGTGGAGAATCCGGTCCCGGTCCAGCACCTTTCCCGTGTTGACCGCCAGAAAGGAGAGCACCGTATATTCGCTGGTGGTCAAATCCAGGGGCGAGCCGTCCAATAAAACGGTCTGGCGGGCAAAGTCAATTTCAAGGGGGCCAAAGGTTTCCGTCTTCCCAAATCCGGACCTCCCGGTTCGCCGGAGCACGGAATGAATTCTGGCCACCAGCTCCCTAGGTTCAAAGGGTTTGGCAAGGTAATCGTCCGCTCCCAGCTCCAGACCCACCACCCGGTCGGTGAGTTCGCCCCGGGCCGTGAGCATGATAATGGGAATCCGGCTGGTCCGGCGAATGGTTTTACAGACCTCAAACCCATCCATCTGAGGCAACATGACATCCAGGATAACCAGATCGGGTGGGTTCTGTTTCAACAGTCTCAACCCCTCAACCGGCGAGGTTGACGATTGGACCGCCAGCCCGAAATCACCCAGGAATTTCTCCAGAAGCTGATTCAGTTTAGCGTCATCATCAATGATCAGGATGGTCTGTTTCATGTGGTCTTGTTCCGTTCTTTCACCCCTTGCCAATTCGATTTTTTCAAATATAGTCTTTTTGCAGAAGAATGGAAATCTAAAACCGATTTCCATTCTCTGCTTAACAACAGATCAGGACGACGAATGATACCGCGATTTGAACCGGGATTCGAATTTATCAATCTTTTCTATGAGCTTCTCCTTTTGCCCCGGGGTCAAATTTTTATGGAACTTCATGAGCCGGTCAACCACCAGATCAACCACGCCGTCCATTTTTGACCGATGCTCTTCAACCATGGCCCGAATTAGGGTTTCATCCATCTGATCCATAGCCAGTTGCTCCTTAACCGTCACAGCCATGGCCGCCCTGTCGTCCCGCAATGCCGCCATCCGGGTTTCAACATCCTCTTTAATGTCGGACAGCTGGGATTCCTGCTCCTGGCTCAGATCAAGCGTCTCACTGATATAGTCCAGGACAAATGCATGTTTTTTACCATGGCCGTTATGAGACCTGCACCCGGTAAAAAAAGCCGCGCCAATTATCAACACCACGATCACCGTCATCACCATACTGGGTTTTTTCATATTCCACTCCTTTTGTTAAATAATTACCATTCCGCCATACAGGCGGTCATGGTCCAAATATACGGGATTTCAATCAAATAGCTTTTCACCCCGGTAAAAGAATGTAACAAATTGTATACAGGCACCGGATATGTTAACCGGCTTAAATAATTGCCATGTAAAAAATGAATCACCTTCATTATTATTCACCTTGAAATTCCTTTACACGTTTCAGGAATGCTGGTATGGAATTTGGCAGAAACAAAGGGGATAACCGCTCCGGATATCTTTTATTTCTTCATGGTATGCGGTTAGATATCGGATCAGACAGGATAACCGGAATTGTTGTGCTATTTGTTATGAAAATGCAGAATGCAAAACTTGTTCTCGCACTTTTTTCTGCACGGCTTACGCTGTTCAGGCCTCGGGACCTATGGATATTTCAAATAAGATAGAAGCTATTCTGACAAATTCTCCTGTTCCTTCTCTGGCTGCTGCTGCAATCGTTGAAGGAAAAATTGTATCCGTAGGTGCTTCAGGAATGAGAAAGAAGGGTGCTGCGGAGAAGGTTGCAGTCACAGATAAGTATCATATTGGGTCCTGTACAAAATCGATGACTGCTGTATTGGCAGCCATACTTGTTGAGCAGGGCGAGTTGAAATGGGATACAACAATATCGGAGGTGTTTAGCGATATCGATGTTCACCAAGGATACCATGATGTGACATTGCGGCAATTGCTTATAAATACTGGTGGAGTCCCTGGGGATATTGAAGCAAAACTATGGGTGGAGCTATGGAAAGCAAAAGGCAGTCCCACTAAACAACGCTTGCAGCTTGTAAGTGGGATTCTCTCGAAAGCCCCCAGTTATCGTGGCGGAACGAAATTCGAATATTCGAATGGTGGATTTTCTGTTGCAGGAGCGATGCTCGAGAAAGTTACAAATAAGGCATATGAGAATTTGTTGACGCGAATACTCTTTGATCCACTCGCAATGAATTCGGCTGGATTCCGGGCTCCGGCGAGTAAAGGCTTCGTAGACCAACCCTATGGTCATACAAAAAAGCTATTCGGGGTCAAGCCTATTGAGCCAGAGCCCGCAGGAGATAACCCAGCTGCGATTGCTCCCGCCGGTGCAGTTCACTGTTCCGTTATTGACTTTGCAAAGTATGCACAGTTTCATCTTGGAGCCATCGAAGAAGATCTTATATCAAAGGAATCTCGAAATATACTCCATACAGCACCAGAAGGCAGCGAATATGCGATGGGATGGATTGTAACAGATCGTGACTGGGCTGCTGGAAGAGCACTGACTCATGCAGGGTCAAATACTATGTTTTATACAGTTATTTGGATTGCCCCGAAAAGGCGGTTTGCAGCAGTTGCCATGTGCAATTATGGAGGAAAAGAAGGATTTTTGAAGTGTGATCAAATGATCGCACATCTAATCAGCAGGCATCTAAAATAAAGAGCGAACAAATCAACATGCACCGGATTTCAACGGTGATGTTGTCGCTATTAAAGATTCCTCATCAAAACTCAGGGAACTATAGTAAATTCAAGTTTTATTATTCACTAATTTGCGGATTTTATAAAATGACTGAAAAAATATTTTGGATAAACCCTTATCAAACAGAGCTGGCATCTACTGTTGTCGAAATCCTTAATAATAAAATCAAACTTTCAGCAACAATTTTCTATGCCGAGTCAGGTGGTCAAGAGAGTGATGCCGGGACTATTGGTAGAGTTAAGGTTATCAAAGCGGAGAAAGACGGCAAATCAATAATTTATACTCTTGAGTCTATACCAGACTTTGAAGTTGGTGATGAGGTTTTGTGTGTAATCAACTGGACCAGGCGTTATGCGCTAATGAAGTTGCATTTTGCAGCAGAGGTGGTTTTAGAATTATTTACACAAAATTATCCATCGATTAACAAGATCGGTGCACATATTTCAGAAAACAAGAGTCGTATTGACTTTGACTGGCCGGAAAACATTAACTCATTACTTCCAGACATACAGAAAAAGGCTCAGGCTCTTATCGATTCGGATTTGAATATTGAAAGTGATTTTATTGATAGAGTTGATGAACGAAGATACTGGAAAGTTGAGGGCTTTGCAAAGGTTTCTTGTGGTGGAACCCATTTAAAAAAGACTTCTGAAGTCGGAAATATAAAATTAAAAAGAAAAAATATTGGAAAAGGTAAAGAGCGTGTAGAAATTACGATAGCTCAATAATAAGGTAACCAGTCGATCAAGAGGGACAGGGACCACTGTTTAAGCGCGCGGCTATTCTAAATATATGAAGTATTTTGGAGGCAGGATACTATTTTTGAAAAACTCGTTAATATGGATATAATTCCGATCAAGGCACGGATGAAAAGAATAGCCTGGAGTTTGGGGCCGTCAAAAAAATTGCAACATGTTCCCAGAATATCGATGTAAAAATTAACAAGGTAGATTTTATGGAAATTATTATAACCGATTTAACAAGATTTCGTGGTGATGAAGTATGCATTGCAGGAATTAATCCAGTAACTTATGAGTGTATCAGGCCTATGCCATATATACCGGAAAACATTTGTAGAAAAATGAACATTTTACCAGGCTGTAAACTATCGGGTGACTTCAGTGCGTTTCCGAATATCGAATCACCACACACCGAGGATAGAAAACGTAATAATTTAAAATTAATTGAACCTTGTTCTTCTGATGATTTTTTTAATTTATTATCCGAAACAGAAGAGGAATCAATTGAGGAAGGATTCGAAATAGAGCTTGAGGTTGGTCAAAAACATATTCCTTTCGAAACACCACCAGATCATTCTCTCATCACCATCAAAGTCGATCCAGGGAGTATTTCATTTGTTGAAAACAGTTACCGCCCTGGTGAACTAAAAATACATTTCACAGACAAGTCTGGTTGTGATTTTCGCTATATGCCAATCAACGATTTGGGATATTACAATCACATGCAAAATAAAGGTATCACCTCATTTATCTTTAATATAAATCCGTTTATCAAGAAACAAGATGATGTTTTTTTACGAATCGGATTAACTCGAGAGTACAAAATCCAGGATAAACATGGTTTCTGGATTCAAGTAAACGGAATATACACATTTCCAGATTGTAATGATGATATTAGATGCTATAATAACTAAATGGAGAATAAAATTTACACAATAGGCTATTCAACATTTGAATTAGACGACTTTATTAGAATCATAAAATCGTATGGCATTACAGCCGTTGCTGATGTCAGATCCTCTCCTTACAGCAAATTCAAACCGGAATTCAACAAAAAAGAATTTCAAAAAGAGCTGAAAAAAAACGATCTTGCTTATGTCTTTTTAGGGCAAGAACTTGGTGCTCGAGTTGATATGCCAGATTGTTACATTAACAATAAAGTTAATTTTAAATTAGTAGCTCAGCATGATATTTTTCTTAATGGCATAACTCGTATTAAAACTGGAATGGAAAAATATAACATTGTGTTGATGTGCGCAGAAAAAGATCCTATTACCTGCCATAGAACAATTCTAATTTGCAGAACACTTCGTGCCTTAAAAATAGAGATTTTCCATATTCTCGGAAATAGACAGATTGAAAAGCATTCCGATACAGAACAAAGGCTTTTAGCTCTTTTTGACCTTCAGGAACCCAGTATTTTTGAAACTACAGAGCAACGTATTAACCAAGCTTATGATTTACAGGCTGAGAAAATAGCATATACACCCAAACATGAGCTTATAGAGGGATCATATCAATAAGGGATAGGTCATTGAATAACACATTATATACGATTGGATTTACTAAGAAGAAAGCTGAATATTTTTTTGAATTAATAAAAAAAAATAATATCAAATGTCTGATAGACATACGATTAAACAACGTTTCTCAACTAGCCGGTTTTGCTAAACGGGATGATCTTAAATACTTTCTAAAGCAGCTCTGCAATTGTGAATATAGCCACATGCCTGAAATCGCCCCGACCAAAGAAATCCTTGATGGTTATAAGAAAAAACAAATTTCTTGGGATGAATACCTTGTACAATATAATTCTCTGATAAAAAGACGGAAAATCGAATCCAAGTTAAACTTGAGCGAGCTTGATAGATCGTGTTTTTTATGCAGTGAACCAACTGCTGATATGTGCCATCGGCGATTAGCTGCTGAGTATTTAAAAAAGCACCACAAAGAACTCAAAATTAAACATCTTTAATTTCACTCACAGAGATAACCTATAGTTTTCGTTTAACAATTCAAAAAAATTCCTAAGAAATCAAATGGTTATGCTTGGGTTTGAGATTTGTAAAAACACGAATCGGCGGAAACGCATGCCAGTCAACCGTATCGGTTGATGAACGAAATTCGGCGTGTTACTACAAATTCGGCCCGTTTTC
>JANQML010000089.1 GCA_028280105.1 Desulfobacula sp.
GGCTTCTGCCATGAATTCTGTTTCAATGATGGCGGCGATGCCATGGACCGGGCTGTTGCCGCCCCTGCCGGTAAAGGCGCGGTTCAGATCGCCTGAATCCGGTATGCACCGCAGGCCCCGGTGAAAGGCCGGTGGGTTGGCCACACAGAGGATCCGGACCGTTCCGCAGATTTCGGCATTTGAAAGGCGTCTGATGAGCCGGGCGGCAATGAGCACTCCGTCTGTTTCGTCGCCGTGCACCCCTGCCATGACAAGGACGGAAGGCCCTTTGCCCCCTGAAAACAGGACCGTGTCAAGGGTAGTGTGGCTGGTAATTTTTTTCCGGTCTATATCAACCATTATTTCAACAAGTTCCGGGTTTTTTCCGCCATTTCCGCGATAGCCTTATCCGGGCTTGCCTGTCCCATGATCACACTGCGAACGGCTTCGATCTGCTCATGGAAAATCTGCTCGGTATTCTTTACCGGATAGGTGTACCAGTCACCGGCGTTGCCTGCTGAATCCACTAAACTGCGGACGTACGGGTTTGAGTTGAGGTAGTCGGTAAAAAGATCACTTTTACCCACCGCTTTGGTATTGGCCGGCAGATACCCGGCGTATGAGGCCTGAATGGATTGGCCTTCCGGCCCATAGGCCCATTTAAGGTATTCCAGTGCCGCTTTCTGGCGGGCGGGAGATTCTGTGAAGATGAACGCACCATGGGACGCTGCCGAGAGTCTTCCTTTGCCTTCACCCCTGGGAAAGGCCCCCACCTGGAGTGTAAAACTGTTTGTTTCGGCAGCTTTCATGATGGAAGGGATGCCGCTGGCAGAGCGGAACAAAACCCCCATTGTCCCGGCGTTGAATGCCTGGCGCGCCTGGCTTCTTGTCATGGCAACCGTGTTTGCCGCTTTGGCGAAATCACGGATAATGGTCATTGCTTTAATACCGGTATCTGTGTTGAAACCGATGGGGGTGTTATGGCCGTGCATTGAACCGCCAAGTGAGGTCAGCACGTTTTGATACATCCAGTTGTTAGACGCTTCAAACTCAAAAAAACCACCGTTGATATGGCTGCCCAGGGCCGCAACTTTAGCAGCGGCATCGTTTATTTCCTCCCAGGTTTCCGGTGCACGGTCCAGTGGCCAACCTGCCTGTTTGAGCAGGCTCATGTTGTAGTAGATAACCGGGATGGTCATCCCAAAGGGCACGGCATAGGTGTGACCGCTGACGGTCGCTGCCCGGAGAAGGGCGGCGGATATATCCGCAGACGTCAGAAACGCCTTTCCCCCGGGGATGGTGTCAATGGGCTGTACAATCCCCTGCTTGACTAAAACTCCTGTGTAGCTCAACATCTGATGCGTCAGATCCGGAAGGCTTTCGATCATTGCGTCGCGCATGGTGGATTGAAACAGCGGACCCCAGTTTCCCTTTCCTCCCAGGATATAGTTAATTTTGATACCTTTATGGGATTGGTTGAAGCGCGTCTGCATCTCTTCTACAAATTGAGGGCGGCTGGACCAGGGATGAGAAATCTGTAAGATGATGTCATTGGCAGCGGCAGCCGTTGAAAATAAAAGAGCAGATATAAAGATTGCTGCGGCCATAGTGATGTTTTTTGTAAAACGTTTTTTCATTTCTTGTCTTCCTTTTCTATTTTCTATTTTAAACTTTGATTTGTCCCTTCCGGTTAAATCTTCATGCTGGTTTATATGGAGAAACATCAGGCTCATCATATGGACTCCGGGTATTGTCAGGAAAAATACGCACCTGCAATGGCATCAAGGCCTCTTTGCAGGTCGGCGCGGGTGCGGGCCTTGCCCGTGCCGAACCGGATCCGGTCGGGTGCAACACCCCCGGCCAGTAAAAAGGTGTCTGCCGGACCCACCTCTGCACCCCGTCGTCTACAATCCGCCACAAACTCTGGAACTGTTTTGCCCCCGGGGACTTTCAGCCACACGTGGAGACATTCCGGGGATGTGGTAAAATCCGCCCCTTTCAGGGTTTGGGAAACCATCTGCTGCCGGGCCCGGGTCTCTTCCCGGGTGGCGCAGATAATGCGGTCGGCACCGTCGTTGTGAATGAGATCGGTTGCCACCCCTGCATTGGCAGGGGCGATCATCCAATAGGTCATGCCGCTGCCGGGCCAGAAGAGCCGCTTTGGGTCGGTTTTAGCGGGGGTGACCACATAGGCGGCTTTAAGGCCCGCGCCAATGGACTTTGCCGTACCCAGCATATAGTAGGTGATCTCCGGTGCCAGTTCTGCCAGGGGTGGAGGCAGATCCGGGGGGAGCAGGGCGTAGATGTCGTCCTCCAGGATTGCCACCCCGTACTGCCTTGCAATGGCCGTGATCTCTTGTCTGCGCTCAAGGCCCATCAGGGCGGTTGTGGGATTTTGCAGTGTGGGCAGGGTATACAGGGCCCGGGGTTTTCGGGTCTGGCACACCCTTTGGAATGATCCGGGGATGATCCCTTCCCCGTCCATTTCCACGCCAACCAGGTTCATACCCAGTTGTTTGGCAAACCGTCCCATGGTTGGATAGGTCAGGGTTTCAACGGCCAGCACGCCGCCCTGTCCCACAAGGCTGGTGCAGAGAACCGTGAGAATGGCCTGGGTGGAGTGGGACAGGACCACCCGTTCCGGGTCAGGGGCCGCAGACAGGCGCCGGGTTAAAAATTGGGCGCCAGCCTCCCGGTCCCGGGGAAATCCGAGGAATTGATGGACCCCGATCCAGTCTGCAGGGGAACGGGTGTCCAGCATGCGGTGCATGGCGGCACGGTACTCAAGGTCAAATACGTGGGGGACCCGGGGCGGCAGGTTCCCTGTCATGGGAACCGGGGCTGCCGGGCTGTCCGGTGCGGTGTCGGGTCTGTTTTCTGTTGTTGTTTTCATTGGTTCGGGTCTCATTGTTGTTATATGTAATGGTTACTGAATTATGTCTAATTTTTCGGTTGTATCCTTTGGTACACCGTCAGGGGTCTGGTGTTTGAAAAGTTTAAGGCTGGTGAGCAACTGAAAGCAGAGTTGGTAAAGATCCGTTCATCCTGTTTTTTCCTTTTACAATGAGTTGGACAATTGGTTGGCAATCACTTCCATGGCGTATTGCAGATCATCACGGCTTTTTGGCGCAACAAGGGACAGACGGACAAAGTTCGGCATCCGAGCTTCTCCGGTGTTGAACAGATCACTGGGGCGGACCAGGACATTAAACGGCCTCACGGCTTCGGAAAGTTTGGCAGCGGTCCATTTATCCGAAAGCGCCAGCCAGAGATGCAGGGCATTCCTGTGGCTTCTGAAATCATGGCCTTCCAGGGCCCGGGCTGCGATGGCCTGTCTTGCCTCGACTTCCTGCCTCACCCCCCGGGCGATCGCAATGACGGCTGGGGCATTGACCTGCAATGTCAGGTTCCGGGCATGTACCTTTATACTACCGCTTTCAGCAGCGGCAACGGTTGCGGCTGATATTGACAGCAGGGCAACGGCAAGTATTACAGCCATGCCCGTTCTTTTCATATTTAACATGTTGGTTTCCTCACTTTAATAAACCGTTAATAAACAGGCGTGCGCCATTCCGGGTGGTTGGGGTCGGTTCCCGTGACCAGGGAGAGGTAAATCTCCTGGAGTTTCCGGGTTAAGGGTCCGGGCTGCCCGTCTCCCACAGGAATGCGGTCCACAGCCGTCACCGGCGTGATTTCCGCGCCTGTGCCGCAGTAGAACACCTCTTCCGCTGCGATGAGTTCGCTCCGGTCCACGGACCGTTCAACGGTTTCAAGCCCCAGGTATTCCCCGGCCATATCCATGACGGTCTGCCGGGTGATGGATTCCAGGATGTCGCTTGCGGTATCGGGTGTGATCAACTGCCCGTTGCGCACCAGGAACACACACATGGTCACGGCCTCGGCCAGCTTGCCCCTGGAATTCAGCAAAAAGGCCGTGTCATAGCCGTCCTGCTTGGCCTGGATGGTGGCCAGCCGGGCGTTGTGGTAGTTGGCGTTGCATTTGATCCGTGCGGGCATGGTATTGTCCGGCATCTTCATCCAGGAACTGATCTGCACGGATGCGCCTTTTTTGGCCTCTATGGTCTGGGGCCGGGGCAGGGCCGTAATCACGGTGCCCACCGGACCGGTTTCCACCATATCCCCCTCATTCATGAGATAGGCCATCAGCCGGATATGGGCTGCGGTCCGGATATCGTTGGCCTTGCACAGATCGATCAGCGCCTGTGTCAGCTCTGCCTGCCCCGGTCCCGGATCAAACCGCATGGCCTTTTGCGAATAGGCGTAGCGCTCAAGGTGTTCCTTTAAGCGGAAGAGGTAGAGCTGCTTTTCCGTTTCGTTCCAGTATCCCCGGATGCCTTCGAACACCCCGATGCCGTATTTCCCGGCAAGGGAAAAGACGTGAAGGGTTGCCTGGTTCCAGGGGATGATCTTTCCGTTTTGGTATGCAAATTCAGGGGGTGTCATGGTGATATATCTCCTTGTTTCGGCAGTCTGTTGGCCTGTTACATCCCGGATTTCAGCAGGGATGTCATTCTTAAAAGTCCTTCCCTCAGATCGGTATGGGTTGGCGGCGCGATCATGGACATGCGCAACTGTCCTTTGATGTCAACGCCGGGAACCGCAAAAATACCGGGGTGGCGCAGGGTGACGCCCTTGTCTGCGGCAGCGTCAATAAATGTTTCAAAGGAAGACCTGTTGGTGTGCATCACACCCAACGGCCCCAGTATGTCGCGGGCCATATCCTGCCGGGTCTTGATTTCATATTTCCCATGGTTTATCTCCTGTTTTCTCCGGTGAGTTAATCTTTTAAATTCTGCGGGCCGTTGGCCGGCCTGCAGTAAATCGGGTTTATTCCTCTTCACTGGTGGGGCTGCCAAATATGCAGATATTATGTCTAATCCTGCATTGAATGGTCTGCCAGTTGTCCAATGGTCAGTGGCCGGATTGGTGGTCGTACAGTTGCCGGGTCAATGATGCTGTTGGCATCTATGTCGAGTTTTTTGCTCAGGATTTCAGCTGTTGCCATTGAACACATTTGACCGCGACAGGGCCCCATACCTGCTCGGGTGTGGGCTTTGAGTCTCCGCATGTCGACGCCTCCGTTTGCAACTGCGGCTTCAATCATATCTGCTCTGATTCCCTCGCATCGGCAAACAATCGTATTCCCGGCAGGGAATAGACTATCAAATGGGGGATGGTATATTGTATCCAAAAAGGACATCGCCTTTACATATCTACGATGCTGACGCTGGAGGTGTTTTGCCATCTTATCTCGGGTGGTTTTCGTGATATTGCCTAAGCTATAAGCGACTCCGAGGGCACTTAATCTACCTGATACCTCTGCCGCCTCAGCTCCAAGTACGACACCGCCATCACCAGCGACCATAAAATTGGATATAGATGTTTCCCGCCAGGTATTGGTAATTGGCCGCCAATATCGCTGTTGATCATTCCATTCATGATCGGCGCCAGCCAAACGGGTGATCTGTGTATTGGGGATAACGCCGAAATGTAGCAATACAACGTCGCAGTCAAGCACATCCATTCGGGTGCCACAAGTGTACTCAACGGCATGAACTTGGTCCTCTCCCACTATTGAAAAACCTCTCACGGAGGAAACGGTATGTATTTTAGTTGATTGGGTAAGCAGGCTCAATCCTTCCAATATGAATTTCGGCACCCAAAGGGCGTTTAGAAACTGTAATGTTGCCCGGGCAAAGTCGGTGAGCGAGGTTGTCTGTAGCAAGGCGACAACATTTCCTCCGGCATCCGTTAGCTGTTGAGCTGCCAGGTGGAGAAGCGGGCCGCATCCCAATAAAGCGATACGCCCGCTGGGAACACGTCCTGATGTTTTCAAGAGTGTCTGTGCACCTCCCACCGTCATTACTCCGGGCAAGGTCCAGCCGGGGACCGGCACCGGTCTTTCAATAGCACCGGTTGATACTATGGTTGCTTTAGACCGAACTGAATAACTGCGCCCCTGATGGAGATAGCATATTTCCTTGCCATTTTCCGATATATCCCAGACAGACGCTTGGTTTAAATATACGGCGTTACTTTGACGGAATTGTCGGGTAATCATTGCGCCG
The DNA here is from genome assembly GCA_028280105.1 of Desulfobacula sp. Taxonomy (GTDB): domain Bacteria; phylum Desulfobacterota; class Desulfobacteria; order Desulfobacterales; family Desulfobacteraceae; genus Desulfobacula. The sequence goes on from JANQML010000089.1 coordinate 6,069, forward strand.
TGGACATCGTCCCTTTTCATGCTCAGTTTCTTTGCTTGGTACCGTCGTTCCAGGTCTTCGATTGACATAAACTTCTGCCCTCCAGGAGTGGATTGCTCATCAAGAACGAGAACTGACAATCCTAACTTTGATACTAGAGTCGCAGCTGTCATACCAGCAGGTCCTGCGCCGATGACAATAACATCCCAGCTCATTTATCAGCTTCCTTTATCTTAATTGAGCGTATTCCGGTCTGACGGCGGACATTCATATTTTGGCGCACTTCAACTTGACAAGCTCTCTGGTTTGGCTGCCCGTCAATTTCCATCTGGCACTCAAAGCAAACACCCATCAGACAATATGGCGCCCGAGGGCGTCCATCTACAGGGTTGTTGCCCGTATAACCCGGTCGCGCAGCAAGAATCGCAGAGGCAACTGATTCCCCTTTTTTTGCCCAAATAATATCGTTTTCAAAAGAAAAAGAGATATCACTGGAGTTATCAATGCCCTTGGATAGCGGCTTCATTTTTAAATCGTCCTGCAATAAATGGTTTTAACAAGTTGCTCTTTTCACAATTAATTATCCACTTAGGAATTAAATGGGCATGTATCGCAGCCAAAGTGATCCCGCTGTGGCACGTGGTGACGAATGCGCCGGGTTGCTCTTTTGACTCCTGATAGACAGGATAACCATCGTTTGTCAGCGGGCGCAACGACGCCCAGCACCGATGTATGTTCAATGAGTGCAATATTGGTATTCGTTCAACTGCACGTCTGGCCAACATCATAAGTGTTTCGGTTGACGTTCGGTCATTGAGGCCGCTTTCCTCTCTCGACCCGCCGATTATTATTGTTCCATCCGCGTTTTGTCGCATGAGACCGCTAACCGGATACTTAAATATTTTCTCAACTCGTTCTGTCACGATGACCTGACCGCGTTGAGGTCTTACATTGACATGAACTCCCACCTGTGAGGCCAAAGGCAGTGTTTCATGGCCGGCCGCGATCAGGACTTTATGTGCCGAAAACCGTTCGTTGCGTGATTTGATGACGAAAGCGTTCTTGTTCCGGGCTATCTTAGCTGCAACGTGCCCCGGCAGGTATTGGCCGCCTAACTTCTGGTATGCCCGTAAAAGGCCGCTATAAAGCCTCAGGGGATCCACGCATCCATCCAACGGGCTAAAAGAGCCTCCAACAACACCACGGCCCAGACCTAAACGGCCGAGCAGGCGGTCGAGTTCTTTTCTATTCAGGATTTCGTGCTGGTAACTATCACCCGCTCGACACATAAATTCCTTGATAAATATCACTTTGTCATTGAACTCTTGCTCTCCAACTAAAATGTATAACATGCCATAATCCTCAAAATATGGATCAATTCCAGAGAGTTCTTTAATCTCATCCGCGAAATGTCTCCACAGATTTTTTGAAGCCAGAGAGAGACGAAAGTAAGGAATATTGTCAAAGCCTTTGTTTGAGACGGCAATCAATCCAAAGTTTCCGCGTGTAGCGCTGAAATCCCGGTTGCCACCATCAAGAATAGCAACACGAACACCTTTCCGCTGCAGACCATAGCCGACGCTAACACCAACGATGCCGCCGCCAACGATTACGACATCGTAGGTTTTGGTATTTGTCATTCTTAAAATGTTCATATAGCCATTTAATCCCAGTTAGAATCAATAAACCCAGTCAATGAGCCACTCAATTAAAGCACTGTTTAAGTCGAATTAACGCCAGCCTATCTATAAAAAACGAAGCCAGAGGGTGGGATAGTTTTAACTATCCCACTTTGCTGACATTTAGGTGAATGCCAAACTACAAGCGCTTCTCAATTTCGGTTACAATCTTGGATAGCGCTTTGTCGGGGGCTAATCTCCCATAAATCACATCCAGGAGCATTTGGGTAGCTACATTATCAATTTCAATTGCGTTTTTACCCGGGAAAGCATACCATTTCGTGGTTGTGTCGATCTGATCGATGGCGATGAGGTGAATCGGTTTCTGCTTATAAAATTCCCCTAGAAGTTCAAATGTATTCACCGCAATACTGTTGCTGGCCATATAACCGGTGGAGCGTACCATAGTGTTCTGGCCAATCGGGCCGGTTGCATATTTAATGTATTTCCAAGCGGCGTTCTGTTTTTTCGGATCGGTGGATAGCATAACCGCGGCATTTCCACCGCCTGGCAACTTCGAATTCGCTTTTAGGTCCGGAAAGTGTGCTGCACGTGCTTCGAACGAACCCGATGCGATATTGCGCATGAGGCCCTCGGCTATGGCGCTCGATGCAACCAAAATGCCAAGTTTACCGGCGGAAAACTGCTGGCGTGCCTGGTTGTAGGTCATTGCAGGCATACCGGCTTTCTTACCTGCAGCGTAGAGAATGTCGATTGCCCTCTGTCCAGTTCCGTCATCGTCAAAAGCAACCTGTGATTCATCGTTGTTCATCATTGATCCCCCCTGCTCGAAAACAAGTGCCTGAAAAATCCAAAGATCATCCATGCGGATAAAAAGGCCAGAGGTGTCTTTTCCAAGGGCATTGATTTTTACACCGAGAGAGATAACATCATCCCAGGATTTTGGGAAGTTATCCGGGTCCCCTCCTGCAGCCGCGACTAATTTCGGATTATAGAAAACCACTGGAAGGGATACCGAAAACGGAATACCATATTGGGATTTGCCAAAATGACCTATTGACAGCATTGAAGCATTGTAACCCATTTCGGACCAGTTTTTTTCATTTGAGATAAACGGATCCAGGGGTTGGGCTAATTTTCGATCAATCAGCGTCGGAATGGTAAATAAGCCATAGAATCCAACGTCCGGCTGGGCGTTGATTAATGAGTCACGAATTGTCTGCTGCACCAGTTCGTCATATTCACCAAACTGAGCATTGAATTTAATCTGGATGTTGGGATTATCTTTCATGAACTGTTCGGCGATTTGTTTGTGGTATTTGATTGTTCCACTTAATACAGCTACTGTCAGCTCAATTTCCTGGGCATGGGCTTTTTTAGGTTGGGAAGCTGTAAATAGTATCAGCGTCATAGCAAAAATAAATAAGCCTGCCAAAACAGATAGGGTTCTTTTGGGAATACTCATTTCTAATTCTCCTTTCCTTATTACATGGTTGTTTATTTATCTGTTTCACGGATGGGTCTTGACCACATCTCCGGTGCCAAAGACACTTTCGCCAAAATGCGTCCGTGCCAGCACCCGTTTGAAGATGACCGTTCCCGGCTTTTTAAAACGGATTTCAAGGGGCTCCCGCCAGGGGTCGTCCGTGAAGTGCAGCCGTCCGGCAAGCTGGTCCGGGGATACAGTATCCCCGAGTTCGGCATGCGGCTCAAATATTCCTGTGCCGGTTGAATAAACAAAGTCCTTTAAGGCGTGGCGGCGGATGTACCGGGTGGGGCCGGGCGGTTCTGCGGCCATGTCCCGGGACAATGATCCGATCTGCCGGAGCACACGGAGAAGGCCCTGTTCCGCCTGATCCATCTGCGCTTTTGCAACAGCACCCCGGCCCGCAATCTCCGTTGAAACCCTGACAACGCCTTTTCGCTGGCATGCGGCCACCATACTGGAATCTCCGCCGGTTGACCCCTCGACAATGAGGCTGACGGGCAGGCCAAAGGTATTGAGCAGGGCAAGGGAACGCCTGTGCAGGTCAGGGTCGTCACCGTCACAGACAACAGCCGAGGGGATATACTCCATTGCCCGTCCCCCGGAGTGAAGATCAAAAACATATTTGACACGTGGCAGCAGCTCCGATTCCACGTAATGGGCAATCATCCGGGTGGCCGATCCCCGGGGATCGCCGGGGAACGTGCGGTTCAGGTTGGCGTTGTCCAAAGGTGAGACCCGGGTGCCGGATTCAACGGCCGGTGCATTGAGGCCGGGGATGATGATGAGGGTTCCGGTGACGTCGGCCACGGTTAAACAGCGGCTCATTTTCAGCAGGATGATCTGGCCTTCAAATTCGTCGCCGTGGTTGCCGCCAATCAGCAGGACGTTGGGCCCGTCCCCGTTCTTAATAATTGTGATGGGAATGGGCAGGTATGCATACCCGGTTTCATTGGTTGACACCGGCACCGAGAGGTATGTGGCCTGCTTGCCGTCCCGGTCAAAACAGGCCTCGGTCCAGACCCGTGATGGCATTGAGGTGTGTTGCATCGTTAGAGGTTCCTTATGTTTAGAGCAGCGACTGGACTTCAGTTCGCATTTCGGACAGGGCCTGGGTCGGTTCGATTTCATTGGTCAGGACCCGGCGCATATACTCTTCGATCACCCGGGTGATCCGGACACTGTTTTTACCGGGGAATGAAAATGAGGGGCCTGCAAACCCCAGTGCATCGGCAACCACTTTAAAATGCGGGTCCCTGCTGAACCGCCGGGCAACCGCGTTATCCCCTTCAAGGGTTTGCCGGTTGCTGGGCACATAACCGCTGGCACCGGCCAGAATCCGCTGGCCTTCGCCGCTGGTTACGAACTTAATAAACTCCCAGGCCGCGGCCTGGCGGGCAGGGTCATGGGTTGTCATGACGACGCAGTTTCCACCGGCAGGCAATTGTCCAAATGCATCCGGGACCGGAAAGGGCCCGATTCCGATCTTAAAAACGCCGTCGGCGTCCTGGATTTTTTTGTTTAGTCCTGAGGAGGAATCGATCAGAATACCCAGCTTACCCGCAGCAAAGGACTGCCTTGCCTGTTTCCGGCTTATATTGGCAAAACCGGCGTCTCCGATTCTGTTTAATATGTCAAAGGCCCATTGGCCGGCTTTCCGGTCAAAGGTAATCTCGGTGTCTCCGGTATTCATCATTGAGCCGCCCGCACTTTCGATCAGGGCCTTTAAGGTCCAGTTGCCGCTGGCATCATAGGTGAAATAGATGCTTTCGGAATCATCGTCCAGTCTGTTTATTTTATTTGCGATATCAATGATCTGATTCCAATCGAAATTCAAATCACTCGTATCGACCCCGGCCTTTTTCAGCAGATCCAGGTTATAGTGGATAACCGGTAAAGAGATGGCAAAGGGCATTCCAAGCCGGGTCCCGTTGTGGACGCAGATATCCATCATGTTTTCCAGGTATCCCTGCTGTTTTAAATCCCCTTCCGCCTTAATAAAGCTATCGATGGGCGCACCCAGTTCGGTATCCCCTGTCATTCGCATGAAGTTAAATCCCAGGAAGGACACATCCGGCAGATCGTTGGCTATACGGCCGCGAACCAGGGTCTGCATGATGCCTTCGTAATTCCCTGAGCCGGGAATCAGCTCTACGGTAATGGCATCCTGGGATTTTGAAAATGCCTCTGCAAGGGGTTTGTAGATACCGGGGTGATTGGCCTGGTACAATACCTTGAGTTTGATATCGGCAGCACCGGCAACGGATGTTGCCGCTAAGATCCAAAAAGCGGCAATGGCAAAGGTTAAGCGTTTCATCATGTGTCTCCTTTTAAACTATTCATGTGATTAAACGATTCATGGTTGGTTGGTTTTTCTCTTGCCCCTGGCCGGTCACAGGCAGATAATTTCTGCGATATGTTTGAGGGCCAGGGCCAGTTCGTCACGGGTTTCCGGCGCCCCCAGCACGATGCGGGTGGCCTTTGGATCGTATGCCTGGTTAACCGAGAAAATCCGTCCGTGCCGGATGGTGATGCCCCGGTCCTGTGCCGCAGTGACAAAGTCGTCACCACTGCATCCGGGCGGCAGTGACAGCCAGAGAAAGAGAGATTCCGGATGGGTCCGGATGTCAGCGCCGTGGAGGATGGAGAGCGCCAGTTTTTGACGTTCCACTGCTTCGTCACGGATGGCGTTGAGGATACGGATGCCGCCGCCGTTATCCACCAGATGCCTCATGAGTGATGCGGAAACCGGGGAGGTAAACCAGGTCGATGTGGTGTTCACCGGCCTGAAAACCGCGGCAGTCTCTGCCTTTCCCGGTGTCACCAGGTAACCGATCCGCAGGCCCGGTGCCACACATTTGGCAGGGCCGGTTGCGTGCCAGGTGATATCCGGAGCAATAGCTGCCATGGGAGGCGGAGCATCAGCGGGCAGCATGCCGTAAACATCATCTTCTACAATTGCAAGCCCGTAACGGCGGGCAACATCGGCCAGGGCCCGGCGGCGGTCCAGGGACATCACCCGGGCCGTTGGATTGTGCAGGGTAGGTGCCAGAAACAATCCCTTTGGATTGAACTTCCGGCACAGCCGGGCCACGGCGTCCGGGTCTGCACCGTCGGCATCCGTGTCAACCGGCACCACCTTGACCCCGAGAAGACCGGACAATTTGCACAATCCGTAATAACCGATCTCTTCCGCCAAAATGACATTTCCGGAGCCAATAACCTGATTTAAGGTCAGGAACAGGGCGTTCTGGGTCCCGTTTGTGACAATGATCCGGTCCGGGTCCGGTGCCGTGCCAAACCGTTGGGCCAGCCATCTGGCACCGGTCTCTTTATCTTCAAGGGTTCCGGTAAACTTGTGGGTCCGCATCAGGGTCGACAGGTCTTCGGTGCGGGTTATCTTTTTCAGGGCCTTTGATATCTCATCTCCCAGCCAGGACGGTGTCGGCGGGGTGGTGCGAATAAGGCTGACGGGTGCGGTTATGGCATCGGTTTTCATTATATTTCCTTGATTTTTATTTAACCCTTTATTTCACAGCCCCGCCGGTCAGGCCGTCCACAAACCAGCGCTGGGCGCTCAGGAAGGCGATGATCAGGGGGGCCACTACCAGTGTTGAGGCGGCCATGAGCGGGCCGTAGTCGTTACCGGCCTCTTCGTTCTTAAAGACCATGATGCCCAGGGGCGGGGGCATCAGGTGTTCGGACCGCACCGCGATCAGGGGCCAGAACAGGCTGTTCCAGTGGGAGACCACCGAGAAGATGCCGAATGCAATGATGGCCGGAAGCGCCATGGGCACCATGATCTTCCAGACAATGGCCAGTTCGGACAATCCATCCAGCCGGGCGGCGTGGATGACGTCGTCGGGTATGGTCTTGAAAAACTGCCGGAACAAAAAGATGCCAAAGGGCGACACCACATAGGGAAAGACCAGGGCCGGGTAAGTGTTCAGAATGCCGAGCATGTACCCGAGGATGAACAGGGGCAGGGCCAGCACCTCATGGGGCAGGAGCAGGGCGATGAGCACCAGGGCGAACAGCAGGTTCCGGCCCTTGAAATTGAGTTTGGCCAGGGCATAGGCGCAGGGGGCGCAGAC
>JANQML010000143.1 GCA_028280105.1 Desulfobacula sp.
ATTTCATCATCTCCTCGACCGCTGCGAACCGGCCCATCGCATCGGCGTCGTTGGCGACATAGCCAAGTGTCGTGGTGACGGTGATCGGTTCGTTGAGAAGCTTTGACCTGATTGCCATCATGACACAGGGCGGCCCTTACGACAGCTCCAGCGTTCTTGCCTTCTTCATGTATGAACAATCCATCACCAATTACCGGATGGGCTACGGTGCCGCCATCGCCACCATCCTGTTCTTAATCATGAGCGTCTATATTGCTTATTTTCTGATCCGGATGCTGAATCAGGAGAAAGTGAGAAAATAATGTTTCCAAAACCTATTGAAGAAAAATCGGTCAATGTCCGGATATCTTACAAAATTTTCGTCATACTGGCCCTCCTGATCTGGCTGCTGCCCCTGGGCGCGATGTTCATGACCTCATTCAGATCGCTCGCCGATATTAACATGGGCAATTTCTGGGGCGTTCCCACAGAGTGGATGATCATTGAAAATTATACCGGTGTATTTCAAACCACCCCCATGGGTAAATTCCTGTTAAACAGCCTGATGATCACCATTCCCACGGTCATCGGATCTTTGAGCATCTCTGTTCTGGCGGCTTTTGCCCTTGCAAAATACCGGTTTAAAGGCAACATCCTGCTCTTTGCCATGTTCATTGCCGGCAATTTCATCCCGTTCCAAATCCTGATGATCCCGGTCCGTAACATGACCGTTTCACTGGGGCTTTACGATACCATTACCGGGCTGGTCCTGTTTCACATCGCTTTCCAGGCCGGCTTTTGTACCTTTTTCCTGAGAAATTTTATCAAAGCCCTGCCAGACAGCCTTATGGAAGCGGGCCGGTGCGACGGGGCAGGGGAGCTGCGTATTTTCTACACCATTATCCTGCCGTTGATCCGGCCGGCCATCGCCGCCCTTGCCGTCCTGATATTTACCTTTGTCTGGAATGATTATTTCTGGGCCCTGGTCCTGGTTCAAAGCGATTCGGTCCGGCCTGTGACCGCCGGACTTGAAGCATTGAAAGGCCAGTGGACCGCGTCCTGGCAGATGATCTCCGCAGGCTCCATTATTGCCGCCCTCCCGCCTGTGGCCATGTTTTTTGCCATGCAGAAGCATTTTATTGCCGGATTAACACTGGGATCAACCAAGGGCTAACGGAACATGACGCATTTGAGACTGGACAGTGCCGGGTCGACCTATCTCCTTGACCTTTCAGGCAACGGATTACCCAGGGCCGCATACTGGGGGAGCCGGCTCGATGAAGAGGCATCCCCGGCCGCTCTGGCCTGCTGCCACAGGCCGCCGGTCTTCCAGGCCGGTCTGGACACCCCGTATCATTTAAACCTCTTCCCCGAGCTGGGAACCGGGTTTAAGGGGCGGCCCGCATTAATCGGAGAGAAAAAGAGAAAAAACTGGGCCTCTCTTTTTTGTATAAATACGGTGAAGCATGAAAAAAATGCCGTCAAAATTATCCTGACAGATACCCTGGCAGCCCTTGAGCTTGTTCTTGACATCCGGCTGGACCCGGAAACAGACCTGCTCTGCCGCAGATCCACCCTCAAAAATCTATCGCCGGATCCGTACAATCTTCACTATTGTGCGGCAGCAGCCATTGAAATACCGGCCTTTTGCCGGGAGCTTCTCAGCTTTCACGGATGCTGGACCGGTGAATTTCTCACCCAACGATCCGATTTTTCAACCGGCATGGCCCTGTTTGAAAACCGGACCGGCCGGACCTCCCACGAGGTCTTCCCCGGGCTCATCGCCGGGACTGCCGGGTTCAGTGAAAATTGCGGCACGGTTTTCGGAACCCATCTGGCGTGGAGCGGCAATTCGTCTTTTTTTGCAGAGGTGGTACCCGACGGCAGCCGTCAAATCCAGATGGGAGAACTGCTGACACCGGGTGAAATGGTTCTTGAGACCGGCCAGACCTATACCACCCCCTGGGTGTATGCGGCATTCTCCCACACCGGATTAAACGGATTGTCCCATAAATTCCACTCTTTTTTACGCCGATCCATCCTTCCGGAAACCATCCGGTCTAAGAAACGGCCGGTTGTGTTCAACTCCTGGGAGGCTGTCTATTTTGCACATGACCTGGACCAGCTCAAAGAGATGGCTTCAAAAGCATCATCCCTTGGATTTGAGCGCTTTGTCCTTGACGATGGCTGGTTTCACGGCAGAGACGATGACAGCCGCGCCTTGGGAGACTGGCAAACAGACCCCGAAAAGTATCCCAGGGGACTGGGCCCCTTAATCGACCATGTCAAAGAGAATGGAATGGATTTCGGGCTCTGGGTTGAACCGGAGATGGTCAACCCCGACAGTATGCTCTATCGGCAGCACCCGGACTGGGTGATGGGTCTGGCGGGATTTCATCACATCACGGGCCGGAATCAACTGGTGTTGAATCTCTGCCGGAATGAGGTGGCTGATTATCTGTTCGACCGGTTGAATGACCTGCTGTCATCCCATGATATTGATTATTTAAAATGGGATATGAACCGGATTCTGACCCTTGCCGGTCACATGGGATTTCCGGCATTCCATCAGCAGACCAGGGCGTTGTACGGCTTGATAGACCGGGTTAAAACCGCCCATCCCCGTGTTGAAATAGAGACCTGCGCCTCCGGCGGCGCCCGTATTGATTTTGAGATACTGAAACGGACCGACCGGTTCTGGACCAGTGACAGTAACGACCCGTTTCGCCGCCAGGTGATTCAAAAGGGAGCATCCCTGTTCTTCCCGCCGGAGGCAGCGGGCAGCCATATCGGCCCTGCCGTCTGTCACACATCCGGCCGGGTCACGGATCTAAAATTCAGGGCGCTGACCTCTTTCTTCAACCATTTCGGAGCAGAGTTCAACCTGCTGGAGCTCCATTCAGACCAGGAAGAAGAACTGGCCGGCTTTATTGAACTTCATAAAAAGTACAGAGACCTGCTGCACCGGGGGAAATCCGTTCGTCTGGATCTTTGTGACGCGTTGAGAAACGGATATGGGACCGTGGCAGACGATCAGACCCTGGCCCTGTTCTGCATTGTTCAAATGGATATTCCGGCACAGACATCGGACCGGACCGTTCGGTTCAGCCATCTGGCCCCGGATGGTCTCTACCGGGTCAGACTGCTCAGGCCGGTGGATCCGAGCATCCATTCAAAACTATCTTTTCCGGAAAAATGGATGAAGGGGTTTACCCTTCCGGGCCGGGTCCTCATGGAATCCGGACTTTCCGTTTTCATGCCCTGGCCCGGAACCGGGGTTCTGTTTGAGCTAAAGCAGGTAAATCCGATCTGAGCATCGAAACAAATGGATGGCAACATCCTTAGGACACCGGAAAACAGATTCAAAACCATAACCAGGAAAAAAGAATGATCGGCGTTTATTATTATCCGGAACAATGGCCCCCGTCCCAGTGGGAAAGGGATATTCAGAATATTGCAAAAATGGGAATGACGCACATTCACATGGCTGAATTTTCATGGATTCATCTGGAACCGGAAGAGAACCAATATGAATTTTCCTGGCTGGACCGGGCCGTGGACCTGGCTCAGGCATGCGGGCTCGGCGTCATCCTGTGTACACCGACGGCGACGCCGCCCATATGGATGAGCCATGCGTATCCGGACATCCTGATGGTAAAGGATAACGGCCGCCGGGTCACCCACGGCTCCCGGGCGCACCGGTGTGTAAATACCCCGCTGTTCAACCGGTTTTCAGAAAAAATAACCCGAAAACTGGGAGAGCGATATGGTCAAAATAAAAGCATTATCGGCTGGCAGCTGGATAATGAAATCGGACATTATGCGTCTGCACCCTGCTATTGTGAGGCATGTCTGTCTGCTTTCCGGACCCATTTAACGGAAAAGTACCGGGATATTAAAGAGTTGAACCATGCCTGGGCCGGGGATTTCTGGTCACAGAACCTGCAGGATTTTTCCCAGGTCCAATTGCCCAACCCCCGGGCCCTGCCGTATCTTCCCAATGAACACGCACTGCTGGATTTTAAACGGTTTTTTTCCATCTCTCTGTCCCGGTTTTTAGAACGCCAGAGCCGTGTTTTAAAACCGCTGATTCACGAGGATGCCTGGGTCACCCACAACTTCATGAAAGATGATGATATTCATTTCCCGGGCCATGTTGAACAGGGGCTTGATATATATGCCCTAACGATATATCCGGTGGCCGGAATATTCAAAGGCGAACCAAAACGGGAACTTCATCGCATCGGGGACCCTGTCAATATCGCATTTCATCATGACCTGATGCGAAGTTTTAACGGCCGGTGGGGCATCCTTGAACAGCAGCCCGGCCAGGTCAACTGGGGGCCGTGTAATCTCAGGCCCTGGCCCGGGAGCACCCGGCTCTGGCTCTGGACCGCCATCGCCCACGGGGCGGAATTGTTAAGCACCTACCGGTACCGTCAGCCCCTGGGGGGTGCCGAGCAGTTTCACAAAGGCATGGTCAGTCCGGACGGAATCACCCTGACCCGAGGCGGGAAAGATTTTGCCCGGGTGGCCCGGG
>JANQML010000172.1 GCA_028280105.1 Desulfobacula sp.
GATGAAGGCAAACGCAGATAAATTTTTAACAAGGGCTAAGAACTTAATATTATAGATGATCAAAAAACGTGCCGGTTCTACATGCGTTTGCCCTGGGATAAACCGTTTCACAGGTTTACTAAAGAAACTGAAGCCTGAATTTACAAAGCAGTTTCAATAAACTAAGGATAGGATTTGTCCTGCCGGACAAATCCGGTTGAATTCCGGTGCCGTTAACCGCTCCCGTTTCAACGGCACCGGAATTTCCTGTTTCACCCTGAACCGTATCAGGTTAAAAATGATACCGGTAAACAAAAAAATCCGGTATACGTTATTATCCCCTGATCCGGAGACAACGATTCACTGACAGATAAGGAGGTTGGGGAACATGCCGTTCGGCTATAATGGGAAAATTTTACACGTCAATCTGACCCGGAACAGATGGGAAATCGAAGAACCGGATGAGATCTGGTACCGTACCTATATGGGCGGGTCTTCTCTGGCATCATACTATCTTCTCAAACATTTAAAACCCGGCATTGATCCGTTGTCTGAAGAGAATATCCTGGTTTTTGCATGCAGTGTGGTCTGCGGCACCCCGATATCCGGGTTCAACCGGTACACCGTGGCTGCAAAGTCACCGCACACCGGGGGATTCGGAGAATCTGAAGCCGGTGGATACTGGGGGCCGGAACTTAAATTTGCCGGATTTGATGCCGTTGTCATCCGGGGCAAAGCGCCTGTTCCCTCCTACTTATGGATTCACAAAGGTGAAGTGGAGATCCGGCCGGCCGGTTCGGTCTGGGGAAAGGATAATTTTCAGACCCAGGAGATCCTAAAAGAAGAGCTGGGAGATAAACGGGCGAGAATCGCCTCCATCGGCCCGGCCGGTGAAAAAATGGTTCCCTTTGCCTGTATCCAGAACGATCTGGAGCACTTTAACGGCAGGACCGGCATGGGCGCGGTTATGGGCTCAAAAAATCTGAAATCGATTGCCGTCCGGGGCAAACAGAAAATGAAAATGGCGGATCCGGATAAAATTAAAGAGATCGCAACCTGGCACACCAAAAGAGTCAAAACGCATCCGCCCAACGTGGGACTGACCAAATTCGGCACCCCGGGGCTGGTTACCGGTCTGAATGATTCCGGCATCTTCCCCACCCGGAATTTCAACCAGGGCACCTTTGAACATGCAGACCAACTGAGTGCACCCACCTATCATTCCACCATTTTTCACTCCACCGGCACCTGCTGGGCCTGTGCGGTCCGGTGTAAACGGCGTGTGGAGAAGAAAGACGGAAAATATCTGCTGGATAAACGGTTCGGCGGTCCGGAGTATGAAGCCATTGCCGCTTTGGGCTCAATGCTGGAGGTGGGCGATATCGCCGCAGTGGCCAAGGGCAACCAGCGCTGCAACCTGCTGGGAATGGATGTCTGCTCGGTCGGTGCCATTATTGCATTTGCCATGGAATGCTTTGAAAACGGTCTTCTGACCCTGGACGATACAGAGGGCCAGGCCCTTAATTTTGGAAATGCCGATGCCATGCTCTGGCTCATTGAAAAAATCGCCGCCCGCCAGGGGATTGGAAAAACACTCAGCCTGGGCGTTAAAAAAGCGGCAGATGTGATCGGCAAAGGATCTGATGCGTTTGCCTTTCATATCAAGGGCAATGAGCTGGCCTTCCATGACGGCCGGGGTAAAACCGGTATGGCCATGGGATTTGCCGTTTCCGCCACTGGTGCCGATCATATTGAGACCCCCCATGATGTGGCATTCCAGGGAGACGGGGTGGCCAAACTGAACGCACTGGGCCTGCTTGAACCGGTCAAACCCCTGGAAACCGATGAAGAGAAAGTGAAATTTTTTGTATTGGGCCAGAAGGCCTGGGGCATCAACAATGTACTGGGATTGTGTAACTTCTGTTCCGTTCCCATCCATGCCATGACGTTTCCCAGACTTGTGGAAGCCGTCAGCGCCTGTACCGGCTGGGAGACCAGCCTGCATGAGATTTTAACCGCCTCTGAACGGTCGCTGGTCATGGCCCGTCTGTTTAACAACCGGGAAGGATTCAGCCCCAAAGACGACCGGGTGATCCGCCGGTGGCATGAAAAAATGCCCGACGGCCCCCTCAAGGGTCAGGCCATTGATCCGCAAACGTTTCAGCAGGCCATTGAACTCTACTATGAAATGTCCGGATGGGACCGGCAGGGACGGCCCCTGCGCGGTAAACTGATCGAGCTCGACCTGGGCTGGGTACGGATGGATAAAACTCGACCTGGGCTGGGTACGGATGGATAAAACAGGATAATTGTGAGATATGCAGGTTTACCTCAAGCTCTTTTCCACGATTCAAAAAAACCCGGCTCAACAGAAGACCGTGCGGGTTGAGCCGGGGTCTTCCGTATCTGATCTGATGAAACAGGAAAAGATCAACCCGGATGATGTCTGCGTCCTGGTAATCAACAAACAGGACGCGACATTTGACACCCGGTTAAAGGATAATGATTTAATCACCATCATCCCCCCGATTGCCGGGGGATGAATCCCTAAAAAAAGGATACCAATGGCTAAAATCGTCTGTGTCGGGCTTGCATGCCTGGATTATCTTTTCAAGATCGAAACCCTGCCAAAGGGCGGGGGAAAATTTTTTGCCACCGATTATGCGGCAGCGCCGGGCGGACCGGCTGCAGCGGCAAGCCTTGCCGTAGCAGCCCTTGGTCATGAAGCGATATTTCTCGGCCGGCTGGGAGGGGATGAGATCGGTGACACCATTGTTGCACAGATGAAAAAACGGGGGGTTAATACCGATTTTATCCGGAGGATTGAAAACCGGTCCTCCCAGGTATCTTCAGTCGTGGTTGAGAGATCGGGAGAGCGCCAGATCGTCAACTTTTCATCCTCGCAACTGGATCCGGACCCGTCCTGGCTGCCCCGGGATGTGGTTGCCCGGACCGACGTTCTGCTCGTGGATGTCCGATGGCCCCAGGGTGCGGAAAAAGCACTGAAAACAGCATTAAAACATGATATTCCCAGCCTGATCGATGCCGATACCTCACCCGTGGACATCAGCGGCCTTGTAAAACTGGCCACCCATGCGGTATTCAGCGAAACCGGGCTTAAAACCGTTTCAGGTCAAGCCGATATCAAAGAGGGCCTTGAAACAGCCCGGGACAAAACCCGGGGATTTGTTGCCGTTACTGCCGGTGATAAGGGCTGTTACTGGCTGGAAGACAACCGGGTCCGCCATTGTCCGGCAGACCCGATTGAAGCCGAAGACACCTGCGGTGCCGGTGATGTCTTTCACGGCGCCTTTGCCGTAGGCATGGCGGAACAGATGACAATGGAACAAATCATCCGGTTTGCCGGAAAAACCGCAACATTGAAATGTCTGACCTTTGGGGGCAGTTCAGGGGTGCCGGACCGGAAAACCGTGGATGCGGCCCTGAAAAACGAAACCAAATCCCAAATACCGGAATAGAATTTCTCATCCGGATCTGTTCATCAGAGTCTAATTAAACCAGATATCGTTTTCAAGGTATGCCTGTTCCAATTGTTCCTGATGGGTTTTGACTTCATCCCCCATCTCCAAAGCCAGGGTATGCAGCAGGTAATGAATCAAACAGACCAGAGAGACAGGTGAGCCCAGGTAGGGAATGCTCCTTTGAGGGGCGATGAGAACATGATCGCTGAACTGGATCAACGGGCATGACGGGCTGTCCGTGATCAGAACCTGGGCCATGCCCTGTCTGCCGGCGGTCTTTCCCAGTCGGATCAGCTCGTTGGGGTACCGGGATGTGGCAATAACGATAACAATGGAATCGGGCGGTGCAAATATCATCCGGTCCATGGCCGTGGTATCACTGCCTTTTAAAATGGTGATCCCGCTTCTGATCTTTGAAAGGGTCCACCCCATGTAATGGGCAGATGAGTAGGAGAGACGGGATCCCAGGACGTAGATCCGTGAGGCATTTTTCATGGCCTGGCGGACCTTTTTGATCACATCAAGATCCAGGCCTTTGTGCATGGCGGAAATGTTCCGGATGTCCTGTTCAACCAGACGGTCCAGCTCTTTGTCATCCCCGTCCCGGACCGGATGTCTCAGTTCCCGCCTTTCAATCAGGGTGAGTTCCCGATCAATAAAATCCCTGAGGCTGGATATAAACAGGGCATAACTTTCAAACCCCAGCTGCCGGACAAAACGGACCACCGTGGCTTCACTGGCTCCGACAGCCGCGGCCAGTTGGCGGGTGGTCATAAACACGGCTTTGTCGGGATGAGAGAGAACAAATTGTGCCAGCAGTTTCCCCTTGGCCGCCAACCCTTCAAATTTTTCGTCTATGATCTCATGGAGTGTATTTGCTTTTTTCACTGCAATACCTTTATTTAACGAATTTTGGAAGGTGTTGTTACATTTCTGGGGCCTGGTGTCAAGGGGGAGAACCGCTCCCCTGACCTTTTACCTGCGTCTTAAAATCTCTTTGCTAATTGAACCAGACATCATTTTCCAGATAAGCCTGCTCCAGTTTTTTCTGGAATTCCTTGAGCTCATCTTTCATGTCGGCTGCCAGACAGTTGAGCAGGTAGTGGATCAGACTGATGATACAGGCCGGATTACCCAGGAACGGGACAGTGGTCATGGGGGCAATCAGGGTATGGTCGCTAAAAGGCGTCACCGGGCATGAGGGGGAATCCGTGATGACGATTTTTTTAAAATTCTGACGGCGGGCGATCTTTCCCATCCGGATCAATTCATTGGGATACCTGGACGTGGCAATGATGACGACGGCTGTTCCTTCCGGGGCAAATATCATCTGGTCCATGGTGGTTTTGTCGCTGCCGTTAAGGATGGAGACATTTTTTCGAATTTTTCCCAGGGTCCACCCCATGTAGTGAGCGCAGGAATATGAAAGCCTTGCACCGATGACCAAAACGGCAGTGGCCTGTTTAAGGATTTTTCGAACCGCCTTGACCTGCTCAAGATCCACCCGTTTGTGCATGGCCTTTATATTGGTGATATCCTGGCTCATCAACCAGTCGAGTTCTTTGTCCTCGCTGACCATGACCGGGTGTATCATCCGTCCCCGCTCCATCAGGGTGAACTGCCGGTCGATAAGGCCTCGCAGGGATGTTATAAACTGGGCATAGGTGTCAAACCCAAGCTGCCGGACGAAACGGATGACAGTGGCTTCGCTGACCCCTGCTTCGGCACCCAGCTGGCGGGTCGTCATGAACACGGCTTTATCCGGTTTGGCCAATACGCATTTGGCCAGCAATTTTCCCTTTCCTGAAAGGGTGTCATAGGTTTCATCCAAAATTTCTTGGAGTGTTTTCGGATTTGAGATCATTATTTTTCTTTATATTTTTAAGTAACAGCTAGTTACTTTAATGAATGAGGTTAAACACGGTTATGTCGTGTATCAGTAAATGGAATTATCTTTTGTTCTGTTACATTTTTTCTGCTTTTTGTCAAGTTACGTTATTTTTCCGGAAATGGCGACTAGAAATAAATGCCCTTCAGCAATTTATAGAAGCAAAAACTATCATATTATCTTCAAAATCAAAATTTTCGTCATTTTTGATAATATTTGTTACATTTTGCTTGACAAGTATATCAACGCATGCCATTAAAATTAACAACATTAAAAACCGGCACGTTATTATAACATAACTAATTTTAAGGAGATCGTCATGAACTTAATGGGGTTACAGGGCGGACAATATCAGCCCCTTTCTCAGGGCCAGGTTAAAGCCATTCACAATGCAGCATTAACGATACTGGAAAAAACCGGTATCACTTATGAAACAGGGCTTGAGGCAACCGTAGACATGCTGGAGGCCAATGGTGCCGTTGTTGACCGGGATAAAAAACGGATCCGCATCCCGCAGTTTCTGATTGATGCATCCGTGGCCAAGGCACCGGACCAGGTGATTCTATGCGGCCAGGATCCCAAAAACGATCTCAACCTCACCGAAAACCGGGTTCACATGGGCACCGGCGGCGGAACCATCAAAATCCTGGATCCGGATACCGGGGATATCAGACCCACGACGCTTAAGGACCTTCACGATGTTTCCCGTCTTGTGGACCAGCTCAACAACATCCACTTCCTGGTCCGTCCCTGCATCCCCACGGACATCAATGAAAAAGAGTACGACATCAATATGTTTTATACCTGCCTGAAAGGATCGGGTAAACACGTGATGTCAGGAGTCAATGATGAAGCCGGGCTTCACCGGGTTATCGATATGGTATCCATGATCGCGGGGTCAAAGCAGGCCCTTCAGGAACGCCCCCTTATCTCGGTGATCACCTCCTTTGCCATCAGCCCCCTAAAGCTGTGCACCCAGTCCACCCTGATCATGCAGGAAGCCATCCGGAACCGGATTCCGGTGGCACTCTCCTCTGCACCCATGGCAGGTTCCACATCCCCCCTGACCATGGCAGGCACACTGGCCCAGCTTCATGCCGAAGAACTGGCCGGTGTCACCA
Organism: Desulfobacula sp.; assembly: GCA_028280105.1. Lineage (GTDB taxonomy): Bacteria > Desulfobacterota > Desulfobacteria > Desulfobacterales > Desulfobacteraceae > Desulfobacula. The sequence goes on from JANQML010000172.1 coordinate 6,471, forward strand.
TCTGTCAACTGACCAACCCCGGCGCTCCCCTGCTTTACGGCGGCATCCCGGGCATGGCCAATCTGGCAACCATGGGATACTGCGGCGGCGGTGTGGAATGCGGCATGATGAACGCCGCCATCCATCAGCTCTCAGACTATATCAAAATACCCAACTACAACTCCTCCTGCCTCTCTGACTCCAAACTTCCCGATGCCCAGGCCGGATACGAAAAGGCCTTTACCGCCGTACTCAACGCCATGGGCGGATCCAATTACATCCACCATGCCGCAGGCATGCTGGAATCCATGCTTGCCGTGGCCCATGAGCAGTTTGTGATTGACGATGAGATCATCGGCAATGCCTGCAAAGTGCTCAAAGGCATCGAGGTGGACGAGGAACACCTGGCCCTGGAAGTGATTGATGCCGTGGGCCCGGGAGGCAATTTCATGACCGCTTCCCATACCATGACACATATGCGCAGTGAATATTACAACTCCAACGGTGTGACCGACCGGAAAAACCGAGACCGCTGGGAGTCGGAAGGATCTTTGGATGCCCGCCAGCGGGCCCTGATCATCGCAAAAGAACTTTTGGCCAACAAAAAATCCTATATTCCCGAAGATGTGGATCAGGCCATCCGGGAAAAATACAATATCCTCCTGCCCGCATAAGCCGGCCCAGATATTGACGGCATCGATTTTTTAAAGAGGAGATCAGCCATGGGTTTGAATTCCCATACCCTTGATTTTATTGAAAATACAGCCTGGGACAGCCTGCCCGGTCAGGTGAAGCGTCAGGCCAAGCGGTGTCTTATGGATGCCCTGGGTGCCCTGATTGCAGGCCGTGAAACCCCTGTCGGATCGCTTATGGAGGCCATGGCAACAGAGCAGCTTCCCGGTAACCAGGCATCCATACTGACTTCGGGCACCCGGGTCTCGGCAGCGGGTGCGGCCCTGGCCAACGGATTTTGTGCCAATGCCCTGGATATAGATGACGGCTACCGGCCCACCATGGGGCATCCCGGT
>JANQML010000186.1 GCA_028280105.1 Desulfobacula sp.
TCTTTGCATGCCCCGCACAACGGTTCTCCCTGAAATAAATGTTTTGCCCGGTTAACACCCACAAAGAGCGGGGTAATCACGGCGCCGATGGGTCCGGAATAGGTATGGCCGTACGAGTGGCCTCCGATTTTTCCATAGGCCGGGCAGACATTCAGGCAGGCGGCGCAACGGATACAGTAAAGAATCTCTCTGAATTGGGGATCGGCCAGGATTTTAGACCGGCCGTTATCCAGGATCACCAGATGGAACTGATCCGGTCCGTCCAGCTCATCGTCGGTTCTCGGCCCTCCGATATAGCTGACATACCCGGCCATATTCTGGGCTGCCGCTCCCCTGGAAAGGAGCCGGAACAGGATATCATGGTCTGCCAGACTGGCAACAACCCGCTCCATTCCCATAAAAACCATGTGGATTTTAGGCAGGGTGGTGGACATGCGGATATTGCCTTCATTGGATACGGTGGTGATATGCCCGGTTTCGGCACAGGCCAGGTTACAGCCGGACAACCCCATATCTGCGGCAAGAAATTTTTCCCGCAGGGCTTTTCTGGCGGCCCGGGTGAGAACGGGCGGGTCGTCGCAATAGGGGATATTCAATTTTTCCGAAAATAATTGCGCCACCTCCTTCCGGGTTTTGTGAATGGCCGGGGCAATAATGTGGGACGGGGTTTCTTCTGCCAGCTGGATAATATACTCACCCAGATCGGTTTCATTGACCTCTATCCGGTTTTCCTCAAGGATGTCGTTTAGCCCGATCTCTTCGGTCACCATGGATTTGCCTTTGACCACCATCTTCACCCGGTTCTGCCTGGCTACATCAAGGCAGTAGGCGGTTGCCGCTTTGGCATCTTCGGCAAAAAAGACCTTTCCGCCCCTGTCCCGGATTTTCCCGGCAAGGGTCTGCAGCAGGATATCCAGGTGGTTGATGGCATATTCCCTTATTTCATGCCCTTTTTGCCTTAACTCCGGCCCTTCCGGCAGTTCCCGGTACATCCGGGCGGTGGCAGGCCCCAGCCGGTTTTGAACGTCGGAAAGCGCGTTTTGCAGGACCTCGTCACCCAGGGCATTTGACGCATGCTGTTTGTACAATTCTGTGGAAATCTCACCCATATTTAATCCTTTATTGCGTCAGTAACCGGGCAATATGCATGGTCTGAACCGAAGAATTCCGCCGGCTGAGCATGCCCTGGATATTCATCAGGCAGCTAATGTCGCAGCCCACGACCACATCCACGTCTGCGGCAATGATATGGTCCACTTTTTCCTTAAGGATGGCACTTGATATATCTGCATATTTTACGGCAAAGGTGCCGCCGAAACCGCAGCATTTCTCAGACGCCTCCATTTCAACAAATTGAATATCCCTGATATGCCGGATCAGTTCTCTGGGTTGGGTCGCCACCCCGAGATTCCTCAGAAGGTGGCAGGAATCATGATAGGTGACCCTTTTATTGAAAGATGCCCCCACATCGGTTATTCCCAGTATATCCACCAGATACTCCGTGAGTTCAAATACCCGGGTTCCGATCTGTTTTGCCCGTTCGTGCCAGGCCGACCCTTCCGTAAAAAGGGTGGGATATTGATGCCGGACCATATCCACGCAGGAACCTGAGGGACAGACAATGGGGCCGGAATCTTCAAAGACGTCGATAAAATGTTTGGCTGCGGTTTTTGCCTCGTTCCGGTATCCGGTGTTAAACGCGGGCTGTCCGCAGCAGGTCTGATCAAGCGGAATGTTGACAGGGATATCCAGTTTTTCAAACAGCTGAACCAGTGATTGCCCCACTTGCGGATACATGGCATCCACCAGGCACTGGACAAATAAGGTAACGGGTTTATTCTTTTTCACGGGAAAGAGGGCCCTTTAATCTGTTAACATCTTAAGTTTTGCATACCATAGCAAAAAATTTATCCGTATGCCACCGACGGCAGCCAGGTGACAAGCCATGGAAATATCATCACGATAAACAATCCGGTTAATTGCAATAAAATAAACGGCACCACCCCTTTGTAGATATCCATCAGCATGATATCAGGGGATGTTACCCCTTTGAGATAGAAGATGGCAAACCCCACAGGCGGTGTTAAAAATGAGGTTTGAAGGCTGATGGCCACCAGGATTGCAAACCAGACCAGTTCCGGGTTGTCAATGGTCCCAAACCCGGAGATTTCAAGACCAAGACCGGAAACCACCGGAGAGAGGATGGGTAAAATGATCAGGGTGATTTCGATCCAGTCCAGAAAAAATCCCAGGAAAAAGACCATTATCAGTATCACGGTAATGATGCCGTACGGCCCGAACGGAAGCACGTTGAAAGAGTTGGCGATAAACTCATCCCCTCCCAGCTCCCTTAATACCAGTGCAAAGCAGGTGGCCCCCACCAGGATGCCGAAGATATAGCCGGTAGTGTTAAAGGTATCCCGCAGGACTTTTTTAAAAATTTTAAGGTTTAACTTCCGATTGGCCATGGCCAGAATGATCGATCCGAGGGCACCGATTCCGCTGGCTTCGGTGGGTGTGGCAAGCCCGGCAAATATAGATCCGAGAACGGCCAAAATAAGGGCTGCCGTGGGCAGGATGGTCTTAAAAACCGCCCATATCAATTTAAATTCCAGTTCCGGCCGGTCTTTGGCAAGGGGGGCGGTTTGCGGATATAAAAATCCGACAATAAGAATGTAGATCATGTAGAGGACGCCCAAAATAATGCCCGGGAACAACGCACCCATGAACAGGTCTCCCACGGGCAGGCTCAACTGGTCCGCCATCATCACCAGCATGATACTGGGCGGAATCAGAATCCCGAGGGTGCCGGAGGCACAGACCGTTCCCAATGCCAGGGGCTTTGAGTATCCCTGGCCCAGCATGGCCGGCAGGGATAACAGCCCCAAAAGGACCACCGATGCCCCTATAATGCCGGTGGCCGCCGCAAGAAGAATCCCGATCAGGGTGACGCTGATGGCAAGGCCGCCCCGGATTTTGCCGAACAATGCCTGCATGGCAATCATCATTTTTTCTGCAATACCGGATTGGTCCAGCATCAGCCCCATGAAAATAAACATGGGCAATGCAATGAGAATCCAGTTGTACATAACCTTGTAAAGCCGGTTGACCACCAGGCCGATGGTCATAAAGTCTAGGCCGGTGATGGTACCGAACCAGATATCGGAACAATATCCGATCAGGGTAAAGAGCATGGCAACCCCGCCCAGGATAAAGGCAATGGGATAACCGGTGAACAGCAGTCCGATGAAGCAGAGCATCATGCCGATAACCAGAATACCGTTAACATCCATCAGATGGTTTCCCCAATCGGTTTTTAAGATAAGAGACAGCCCTGAATAGGCGGGACAGGGAGCCTAAAAACAATAGAAAAAATGAAACCGGTATGACCGATTTGATTGCCCACCGGTATCCCAGCCCCATGGGGGCGTCCGATCGTTCCCCCACCCGGAAGGACTCGGATACAAATTCAAGACTGTGAATGAAAAAGACAAAGGCAATGGGCCATAGAAACAGGATGATTCCCAGGATTTCGATTACCTGTTTCGTCGGTTTTGACAGTCTTGAATGGACAATATCCAGGCGGATATGGGTATCTTTTACAAATGAATAGGAAATGCTCAACATGATAATTACGGCATACAGGTGCCACTGGATCTCTTCCAGCGCGACAAAGCTGGTTTGAAAGAGATAGCGAAGCACGACCTGAACGAGAATCATGACAATTAACACGGCAGTCAGCCATGCCGCTTTATTGCCGATTCCAATGATCAGGCGGTCCGGAAAATTTGTTAACCCCTTTCCGGGTCTATCATCTTCGGTCATTATTCCGGCCTTTTAGATTCTATTGTTTGGTGTTTCGGGGGAGAAAACCCAGGTTTTTCCAATACGCGTATTCCGCTCTGAACGCTGACATATCTTCCCATATTTTTTTGAATGCCGGACTGTTCTGACTCTGCTCTTTTGCCACTTCTTCCCAGGTTGTCTTGAATAATGCCAGCATCTCATCAGACCAGTACATGTTTTTAACCCCCCGGTTTTCGACGTTCTCTTTGATGGCTTTTCCCTGGATGGCTTCGCAATAGGCCAGGGTCCGGACGATGTTCGCCTTTGTAACCACTTCGAGCAGGGCCTGTTGGGATTCGGACATACTGTTCCAGGTCTCTTTGTTAATCAGCAGTTCAAGCAGGGTGGCCTGCTGATGCCAACCCGGATAATAGTTGTATTTAACCACTTTGTAAAACCCCAGTTTCTGGTCAATGGCGGGGAACGAAAATTCCGTTGCATCAATGACCCCTTTTTCAAGCGCCTGGAAGATTTCTCCGGCCGGCAGAAGGCTGACCGAAACCCCCAGTTTCTGCATCACTTTTCCGCCCAGCCCGAAAAACCGCATTTTCAAGCCTTTAAGGTCTTCGGGACCGTTGATGGGTTTGCTGAACCAACCGGATGTTTCCGGCGAGATAACGGCATAGGGCAGCACCTTTACATGGTAACCGGCATTATCATACATTTCCTGGTAAAGCTTGAGGCCGTTGCCGTTGTATAACCAGGCCAGATACTCCGCCGCTTCCGGGCCGAAGGGAATGGCGGAGAAAAGGGCGGCTTCAGGAATTTTTCCCTGCCAGTATGCACCGGACCCGAAACCGGCATTCACTTTTCCCGAGGAGACAGCACTTAATATCTCAAACGCAGGAACCAGTTTTCCCGGTTCATAATATTTGATTCGGATCGTTCCGTTGCTTGCGGCATTGATCTCCTCTGCCAAGACCGGTATCGTGTCCCCTAGCACCGGCAGAGACGTCGCAAAACAAAGCGGGGTCTTTAGCAGTATTTTTTTCTCTGCCGCCTGGATGGAAAAAGTCATGGCCAAAATGATACCAAGGGTAATCACGGTCAATTTGATGGCGTTTTTCATGGGATACCTCCGTTTGTGCTGTTTAAATCATTTCAAAACAATAGTTTGGTCTGATACCCATACCAGGAACATTGTTTCAAGTCAAGGTGAACCCAATTGTTGAAATTAAATTTATATATATAAGAAAATATCTAAATTTATTAAAAAATAAGTATGGATTTTTAAATTAAGGCAACGTATGATTCAAAGCAAAAAATTGTACGTTGTTGGTCATACCACAGATCGGTTGCTTTGTTGACAAATCCGGGTATGGTTTGATATTCCTTCTAACAACAATAAGCTGTCTTTCCAAAACTTATAAATGGCGATCAATTTTTTCTACAGGATCCAAATATCGTGTTTAAAAAGATAAAGTTGCAAAAGATCAGTGAGGAGATCGCTGAACAGATTCGAAATCTGATCAAGGACGGGAAATTACAACCCGGGGAAAAATTGCCCCCGGAGCGGGCCTTCTCGGAAATGCTGGGTGTGGGCCGCTCCTCTTTGAGAGAAGCCATCAATATTCTTGAAACCCAGGGCTTTGTAGAGATCAAAAAAAGGCAGGGGCTTTACATCCGCAGTCTTGGCACCTCTATTATATCCGATCCGCTGCGCCAGATCCTTGAGGAAGACAAAAATCAATTGATTCAGCTTTATGAAGTCCGGAAAGATATTGAAATGGCTTCGGCCTATGCAGCGGCAAGCCACCGCACAACGGCGAATCTTGAAAAAATGAGGCAGCCCATCGAAAATATGAAATCCGGGCTGAAAACCTTTTCATTGAAACTCAGTGATGACCTTAACTTCCATCTGGCGATCGCCCAGTCCGGCAACAACATATTCAGAAGCCATATTCTTAAAAATATTTTTGATATTTCCAGGGAAAATCTCTCATATGTCAGAGATACCATCACGAGTGAAAAAAAATATATTTCCAGCCTGTTGAAACAACACCGCGACATATACACTGCCATTGAAAAAAAGGATCCAACAACGGCACGGGACAAAATGGCCGAGCATTTGGTCTGGGTTGAAAAAAAATGGAACCTTTTTATAGATGGGGGCGGCGAATGAAACCCCGGCCCGGAACTGCCCGGGCCGTTCGGTTACCCTGTATTATTTTGCCAGATCCAGCAACTTTTGAGTGACCTGTTTGAGTTCCTCGGGCATGGCGGCTACATCGTCAAAGGGCCTTGACCCGTCTCTGTCCGAGGCCGTTATCTCATCCACTTCAGGTATATACCCTAAAATTTCATAATCCGGCATGCTTTCACGGATCAGTTGTCTGTCTGCTTCGGATCTGATCCGGTTTCCGAGAATAAGAATCTTTTTAATCCCGATATCCCGGCCCAGTTTTTTGATTTTATCCGCGGCCACCCGGCTGCGTTTTCCCGGGTTCACGACGATTATCAGGGCATCCACAGAACCGGATGTGGCTCTTCCAAGATGCTCGACCCCGGCTTCCATATCCATGACCACCACCTCGTTTCTCGCAAGAACCAGGTGATTCATCAATGCCTTTAAAATCGTTGACTCCGGGCAGATGCAACCGGAGCCTCCCTGCTGGACCGTGCCCATGACCAGAAGCCTGACCCCGTCTTTTTCAATGGAGAACCGGTCGGGAATATCGTCGACCTTTGGATTCAGAGTAAAGAATCCCCCCATGGTTCCGGGGGTTGCACCGGTGCGCTCGGCGATCAGATCGGATAATTCCGAGACCGGTGTGATGGGTTCAGTCTCATCAATGCCGAGACCGGCTGCCAGATTGGCCACCGGATCCGCATCAATGGCGATGACTTTGGTATCTCTATTTAAAGCGGCAATGGATCTTGCAATCAGGGCGGTCAAAGTGGTTTTCCCCACCCCGCCTTTTCCGCCGACAGCTATTTTTAAACTCAATGGATTTCTCCTGTTACATGGTGATGGTCTCTAAAATGGTCCCTTTTTCATCCAGCAGATAGACCGTATGCCCGTTTTTTTGGGCCACATCCAGCAGGTCGTCTTCTATAACCGCCTGAACCGAGTATGACCCGTTAAACAGATCTTTTGGCATCAGTTTAAAGCAGTCTTGAGCATCTTCTTTGGTCCTGAAAGCGGGAATAAATTTTTCATTGGTCTTGTCGTCCGAGAATCCGACAAATTGTTCCGTGTCGGTCAGAGGATCCTGAATGATGATATAATACCAATTTTCATCTGTTGGTGATGTGCCGGTAAAATTTTTCAATTCATCTGTTCCTCGTTATAAGGTTCATCTTAATATAAGTTCGATTTATATAAAATTTATACAAAAAAAAGGCCTAACTATCAATACCCCTGAGAAATGAACGCAGGGACGGGTTTTTAAGGAAACCAACAAAAAACCCCTGCCCAAAAGAGCAGGGGAGTGTAAAGATCCGGTTGCTTTAAATCGGATTAAATTTCAAGCCACGAGTCAGAGTACAGGGCTTCGCCCATGATGACCTTATAGGTTTTTGCATAATCCTGTAATTCTTTGCTCAGACCGTCGATATCCGGTGTATCCCCGTCCATCATGCCCCAGATCAGACCGGTAATGTCGTCGCGTTCTCCTTTGGCTATGGCTGTCAGTTGTTTGTCCAGCGGATCGGCAATGACGGATTTCATACCGTATTTCCACAGCATCACCATGTAGGTCTGGTTCAGAATACCCCGCAGGTGCTCCGGCGGTCCGTTTGAAATATTGGAAAGGCCACAGGTGGATTTGGCTCCCGGAGCCATATCATCAAGCATCATCTGGAAATTCATAAGGCTCATCAGCTGCTGCTGCTGAATATTAACAGGGGTAACAATGCCGTCCACCCAGATTCTCTCATTTTCAACGCCTGCCTCATTGGCAAAATAAATCAGCTCAACCGCAAGGGCCGCTCTTTCGTTTTCATCCCGTGGAAGTCCGTCCGGGCCCCACATCAGGGCAACGAAATCCGCATCATATTCAACAGCCAGGGGAACCATTTTTTCGTATCTTTCCGGGCGGGCCATGATAGAGTTGATAATATGGGGTTTGTCAGCCGGTTTACAGACTTTGAGACCGGCTTCAATGGCCTCAATGTTAGAGGTATCCAGAAGCAGGGGCATTCCCGGAACCGCTTCCTGGACCACGTTTACCACCCATGGCATCAGCTCTGTACCGAATTTTTTGGCCGGCCCCAGGTTGATGTCGATATAATCCATGCCCAACTCTTTCTGACGAACCACCTCTTCCTGAATGGGATCTGGGTTCCGTTTTGCAGGGTCAGGCTCTTTGAACTCTTTTCCGATAATCCTGGAAATAACGTTCAGACTTTCTCCAAAGAGAATCATGTTCTCCATGTTCTTCTCCTTTAAAATGCTATAATTTATAATGTTGTAAAAGCCGGTATAAAATGCTTATACCGGCTTTCATATTCCTGTACGCTTATTTGGTTTTAAGAAACGCCGGCAAATGGGCCGCTTCTCTCGGTCCGACGGTAATGGTCCATCCGGGGAGTTCTTCTTCAATGTCACCGGCAATGGCGGCGGCATAACCCGGAATGATCAGTTCGGTGTGTTTCACCTTGTCCATGATACCGCTTTTTTTAATGAACATACCCACGTCATCTCCACCGAATTTACCGGCTGCCCAGGCCGTCAGTACGGAAAGGCCTTCGGCGTCCTTGATCAGTAACCAGGTCGGCACTTTACTGGCTTCGACCTCACCTGAAACGATAAAATAGGTCAGTGCAAAGTTGGTGGTAACCAGCACCGGGGAGTTCTCATCCGGATTTCCGATTTCAAAGATCCCCTCGGTTACCGTCATCGGCCGTTGGGGATCGGTATATATGTTAAGCCGTTCCAGCAGAAGCGGAAAAAGCGATTCGGCTGAGAAATCGGACATAACGACGATGCCGCCGTATTTTGCAATCATCATACCGGCGATCAGGGTTTCCATATCCAGGTTGGATGCCATCTCACCGGGGAAAGAGATGGTGGGAAAACCCAATGCTTTGTTGGATGCTTTCAGCGCGGCACGGCGAATGGCCACCTGATCTTCCAAAGCCTGTTTGATCTCTCTTGAGCCCGAATCAAGAACAAGGTCTTTCAGGCCCATGCCGGTGAGCTTTTCCGTCAGCGGCTGGAGCGCTTCAACCGAGTCTGCCTTAACAGCCAGAGGCAGATCATTGTCCAGGGCCAGTGCACCCATCGCGTCTGCATTGGCTTCGGTTGCCGCATAAAGAAGCGGGCGTTTGAACGCGGTTACCTCCACGGCGGCTTTCATGGCGTCCACATCTTCGGTCATGAGAATCAGGTTAAACTCTGACTCTTTTGCAATCTTTTCTGCAACCGCGGCAAATTTATCGGCACCGCCGCCAGCATCTTTAACAGCCAGGAGTTCGGGGCGAAGGTTTAATCCCACCCGTTCGTACTGGAATGCATTGTATTTTTTTAAGCTTTTATCCAGGTCTGCCGCATCCATATCAGAGGATACGGTGGCGGCCAGAACCGTTGGATTGAAAAACGTTTTTTCATGTCTGAAAAGAACGGTTTCGCCGCCTGTTGTCGTTTTTCGAACCCCTTTACCCAATGCGACCGGGCGAATCGGGGGGGCGGATGCTTCTGCCAACTGTTCTTTGGCTTCGTCGGAAACATAGGGACAGCTGTCCAGTTCCGCTTTACCGGATGCAAGGTTCATTGCAAAGGCAAGACAAGTCGGGACGCCACACTCTTTGCAATTGGTTTTCGGTAGGAGTTTGAATATCTGTATACCGGTTAATGCCATTTTTTTCTCCTTAAGTTTTTAACTCATATGGTAAAGCCCGGCTCCCTTGATTCTGGTGGAAAAGGCAGCCGGGCCATTTAAGGTTGATTGATTACCCGACCAGCGGCTCCATGTTCAGTGCCGGATGACCTTTCTCCTGGAGGAACGGGAGAATCTCTTCTTCCGTGAGGCCAACGGTTTCATCCGCGATCATGTCATAGAATCCAGGAACGCCCATTGCTTCTCCGCGGGCTTCAATTCTGTCCTTGAGCTCTTCTTTGAGCATTTTCGGCATCCAGACCATTCTTAACAGCCCGCCGTCACCAAGGATGAATTTACCCTGGGTAATATTGAATTTGGAATGCCCCACAAAACCGGGTGACGAGGCCCCGCCGCCCATTACACCGGCCAGTGTGGTGAACTTCATACCGCAGGGGGTATCTCCGGAATAATCCCGGCCCACCGTCATCACCCCGTTGCATGAGGGCAGCATGGCAGCGCTACATTCGCAGCAGCCGCAGGTGGTCATGGGATCATGAACCATGGAGTAGAAGTTGTAATGCGTCACCGTACCGCGGCTGGCTTTGTGGACAAAGTCGTTAACCCCTTTCCATTGGCCCAGATTCGGATCGATACATTCGCCCTTTTCAATGGGCTGGTTCGGACCGGTGGGATTGATCTCGTAGGATGCTTTACAATCCATCCAGTTGTATGCACCGCACAGACCGGTTCTTTCAGGACTGACGGTACAGACGTGGGACGGTGCAAAGGACTGGCACAGCGTACAGGAGTAGTACGTCTCAACATCTTCGTCGGTCATGGTGTCGACACGGGCATCACGCACCTGGTAATCCGCCCTGGCGATGGCTGTCATCTTTTCAACTTCTTCCGGTTTTGTTAAAAGTGTTACCTGGACTTTATCAACAATTTTGGTGAAATCCTGGTGGAATTTTGCATGGAGGACCACACCGATGTCCTTAAGGGTAAATCCTTTTTCAATGGCTGCTTTGGAGACACGGACCCAGGAGATGTCCCTCTGTCCGATATGCATTACACCCTGAATGTAGTTGACCAGGTGATGAATCTGCCGTTCCATGATCGGTTCGAAATCTTCCTGGAATTCACGACCGGCAATCTGTACCTTGATACCTAGTGAGAATGTTTCCCCTTCTTTGATCGTGTCAAGGTCCGGTCCTTCAACAACGACCTTTCCGTCTTCAATCTCGTTCATTTCGGCCATCTTGACATGCTCGGTGCATTGGGTTTTTCCACCGCCGCACTGGGCATAGAGGTCCGCACCCCTGACCCGCTCTCCTTCAAATGCGGGACCGAATGAACAGGGGATATCAATTTCAGCCACCTGAACTTTCAAACCCCTTACCTCAATGGATTTTTGTACCATTTCATCGTGGGCAATCGGTGCCACAACATGCTCATAGGTACAGATACCGGTGGGTAGAATTTCAGGAATCGGTGTGTCGGCAATGGTCGGAAAGCCCCAGTTCACACAACCGGCGGCTGCAACACCCCATTCGGTGCCCACATCTCCCAATGCATTTACAAATGCAAATACACGGTCTTTATTGTATTTCAGGATGGTTTTGTAGTCGCCGGGCGTAACACCGCCAAATGCCATGGCTGCCCTGTTGGCAAAGCCGAGGGCAAATACGGCGGAAGAGATGTCCGGACCAAAGGGAACGATCCGCGTGTTCCATCCGATCTGCATGCCGGCATCCAGACATTGCTGGATAACCGTGTTACCGTTGTGGTTTGCCGCACAGAAGATGTAAAGGGACCGTTTCTGATAATCTTCGACAATCATTTTAGCTGTTTCAGCATCCGGGGCGGCACCCACCATGGCGGCAAAACCCGGGGCGGAACCGTCAACAAACTCAACCCCTCTTTTTCTTAAAATCGTATCATCGGCAGCACCGACCCAGAGTTTACCGCTTTCAACATCTGGATCTTCCTGGGCAATATAGAAATCCGGATCATTCAGATAACGGAGTGCCTCGATAATTTCGTAGGAGATAATACCGGCCATACCGGCATCAAGGAGTGGCCCAAGGTACGGGAGCCAGTTTTTTAACCGGATATGGGGAGGCAACAGCCCCCTGGCAAATTCCAACGGTTTTTTAAGGTCTTCAAGGGTTTCTACTTTAAGACCGGTTAAAGAATAGATAACCGGCAGAAAGTATGCGGTATTCGGGAATCCGACTTTTGTTGCCGCGTCGTAAGTCTGAAGCGCTTTATTCAGCTGGCCTTCGGCCTGTGCAACTACTTTGTATCCACCCTGAATGGCAGCAAATGCGATTAATTTTGACATATTTTTTTCCCCCTTCTTTGAGGATTTATTTTGTTATACTCAATTAATTTTCAATACGGTCATTCGTGTTGCAATATGTTTCCGGGATTCAACATCCCGCGGCTTTAGCCTTCAAGGGCCTGACGATCCGCCATATCCATCAGAACACGTTCTCTTGCCTTATCAATACCCAGTTCTTTTCTCTTTTTATCGATATGGGCAATCATCAGGTGGGCATGTTTGATGGGGTCGGATTCAACCGCCCACATACCGCCGTAGATTTCTTCCATATCTTTGGTCAGGTGATCCTTGAATACCGGCGCACCTTCGATGGGCAGATAACCGCCGAATACGGTATAAATACCGCTGCAGACAACATATTGACCGATGGCAATGGCTTTTTCACTCATCCATTCGGGCGCGGAACCGGCCACCGGCCAGTCGCAAAGATCCTGGCCCATGCCCCCGGCGTTGACAACCTGGATGGCGGCATTTAAAATCCTGGTGTTATCCACACAGGAACCCATGTGGAGAATCGGCGGGATTCCCACTGTCTCGCAGATTTCAGCAAGGCCGGGACCGCAGTATGCTGCCGCAGAGTCGGGTTGGAGCAGACCTGCCATGGCGGCCGTGATACCCCCGCAACCGGTGGTTAAGACGATAACGTCGTTTTTAATCAATTCTTTGATGACGGTCAGGTGGGCGTTATTGTGCTGCTGCCTGGCGTTGTTGCAGCCGACAATGGCGGCAACACCGCGAATACGACCGTTGATCATATTATCGTTTAACGTGTAGTAGGTCCCTCTGAAGGTTCCGCCCAGATGGTATTTAACGGATTCGACCGAGAATCCGGCAACCTGGGTCTCTTTTTCAGGTGGAATCTGTATCTCGGCATCCCGGTTGTTATAGTTTTCAATCGCCATTGTCACGATCCTGATGGCGTCTTCCATGGCATGGTGTTCGTCAAATTCAATGTGATGGACATTGGGTTGCTCCATTTTTGCCATGGGATGGGTGGTAATCAGTTTGGTATGAAAACATTTTGCAACATTGGCAAGGTTCTGGAAAACGCATTGGACATCGACGACCATTGCATCGCAGGCACCGGTTATGATGGCAAGTTCCTGCTGGAGAAAGTTCCCTGCATTGGGCACCCCGTGCCTTTGAAGAACCTCATTGGCCGTACAGCAGATACCGCTGAGCTGAATGCCTTTTGCCCCGACTTTCTGGGCCAGTTCAAGCATTTCAGCCGTCTGGGAAGCGGCCACGATCATTTCGGAGAGCACCGGCTCATGCCCATGAACGATGATGTTGACATGGTCTTTTTTCATCACGCCGAGATTGGCTTCGGAGATCAGGGGAGAGGGGGTTCCGAACATGACGTCCTGAAGATCGGTGGCGATCCAGGAACCGCTCAAGTCGGCCAGGGATGCCCTGGCAGCCTGCCGCATGATATTTTTATAATCCTGGTCCACACCGATGTGGGTTCGGTGCATGATATCGACAATCTCCCTGTCAATGTTCCTGGGCAGAATCCCCAGTTTTTTCCACCGTTCATATCTCACTTTTGGAAACCGTTTCGGGACCAGGGTCGTGCCACCGGTTTTACCCCATTCGGCCAGGGCGACATCCGCCACTTCAACGGCAATTTCGTCAATGTCTCTGTCAACCATTTCTCCGTCAACTTCAACCTTTGTCTCCACACCGTAATCCGGTGCAATGGCCAAAAGCTTGATCGGGTCTTTAATTTTATAATCTTTTGTTTCTTTATTGGCCGCGGCATGGAATACTTCGGCAACGGTTCGTCCATGGTCAGAATGTGCTGCAGCGCCTGCGGCGATCATTCTGGCAAAATTTCTTGCGGCAATCGTGTTGGCTGTTGCTCCGCACAGACCTTTCCTGGTATCTTCACCCTCTATCCCTGCTTTGGGGAGGGGGAGGCGGCAAGGGCCCATGGCGCAGTTTTTACAGCATATTCCCTGAATACCGATATTACATTGTTTCATATTCGCGGCGCGGTCAAAGATCGTTTCCACACCCAGTTCATGGGACCGTGTAATCATTTTTTGAGTTGCAATGTCAACGGATGCTGCTATCGGATCAGCCAGTTTCGGTGCTTTGGCTGCTTTTGTCTTTTTTTCTGCCATTAGAGGTTCCTCCTCTTAAATTATATATATATAAAGGTTGCACAGCAGTTGAGAGCCGTGCATTTACCATGACGATCAGCTTGCACGTTTATGAATTCGGTCGAGGTTTTCGATAATACGTTCAAGTTCTGTTTTATTGGTTTTTGCCGGGGTTTTCTTGACCGCTTTTTTAGGAGCCGCCGCTTTTTTAGCAGCAGCTTCGGCTCTCTGGGCCGCCCGCTTTTCTTTCAGCTCCGCTTCAGCGGCTTCGCGGCTGGCCTGTTCATCGGCTTCTGCCTGTTTGGCCGCCTCTGCTTTGGCTTTGGCCTCTGCTTCCGCTTTAGCTTTGGCCTCTGCTTCAGCCTTTGCCTTGGCCGCTGCTTCCGCTTTTGCCTTTGCTTCGGCATCTGCTTTGGCCTTTGCTTCAGCCTCGGCCTTGGCTTTGGCTTCTGCCGCCGGGTCAACAGCAGGTGCTGCCGGTGCGGTTTTTTCCGGTGCCGCCTCTTTTTTCACCGACGCCTCTTTTTTCACCGGTTCGGCCTTGGGTTCCTCTTTCTTGGCCGGCGCTGCTTTTTTAGCCGGTGCCGCCTTTTTGACCGGCGCTTTCTTCTTTTCTTCTTCAATCGTCAGATCAACATCCGGTGACATGCCTGCAAAATCAATTTCCACATCATCCAGCCTTTTGGTGATGGGAGCGACATCTGCCGCAGAACCGCCATCTGTAAGAAGATCGATAAACGATTGCGTCAGTTGAATGGATTCGGGATGGCGCATGATAAGAAGACTGGAGCCCGACAGCAGGTAGGAGACGGCTCCCACCGCTTCCATCAGGATGGCCCTTCTTTCGGGGTCACCCAGTTCCGGTGCTTCTTCAACGCTGAGTTTGGCTTCTTTGCATTTCCAGATTTCGTTACCCAGGTTGTTGATCATTGGATTCTGGAGTTTATCGTCTCCCTGGGTCATGGCTGCCTGGGACAACCGTTCCATAACCGAATAGGTATACTCAAGTCCGTAACCCAATCCGCCGGTGGTCGGGTCAACGAGTACTTTGTCCAGGGAAACCCCCAAGTTTTCGAGTAAAATGTTAACCTGTTTGGCCAGGTTGACATCGATGGGAGAAGAGGAGATGATGGTATGGTTATATCCCATGGCGGCCGCACCAATCCCTTTATGGTTCTTTTCTTCCACAGGTCCGACGGTCAGGTTATAACCCTCACATACCTCACATACTTTTTTTAATACGTCTTCATCTTTGGCAGGAACCGTACATCCCCATACAATCAGGGGGACGTCAATGGTGTCCAGTACTTTCTTCACGGTGGCAGCCGCCTCATCCGCACTGGCGTCCCGGTCGTTGGGGTCTGTACTTTTTAACTGAAGGACAATGGCGTCTGCACCAAAATCATCCACACATTTTTTAGCCCAAGCCGCAGGGTCGTCCAGCACACCCTCAAAGGGTGCTTTCGCAGCATCAGGCCAATCCGCAGGCTCCATATCCCAAATCTCCATTGCGATGACGGGCTTATTTGGCATATCCCCTTCAAACTGGTGAAACGGATAACTGGTTTGACCGCCGACGGTAAGGGCATTATCACCATTGCCGATGGTAATACCTTTTATACTGCCGGCATATGTTTCTTTGGTAATTTCAAATCCCACTTTTACCTCCTAAGATTAAAGAATTATGAGTTGGGGGGGGTATAAGATTGAACTGATAGGTGGCTATCAGAAGAGAGAATGACTGATATGGAACAGCAGAAAGAGGTTCAGCTGGCACAACTCTTAATTGTTTATCCATACAGCTTTCCTTCCCATATCTTAAAATATCGAAATACAAAGTATCACTTATTAAATAAAGCGTTTTTTGTCAATAGACGAGTGAATTTAATACCGTAATGAACAATCGTATGAAAGCCTTGTCAACCAACGTTTTTAGCGTAGTTGTTCACGTTGTGGTACCGGTGGGGAAAATTAATTGGTGAATTCGATTTTTTACGGATTGAAAATTATTGATTTTTTATATTTTCTTATATAGATTGACTGGCTAGGAGTTTTATGATCTGGAGTTTTTAACCAAACGTACACACTTGGTTCGTTCCGCAATTAACTTATTAATACGGCTCATTATCTTTTGGGCCAACGACAATTAAGGAGTAAACATGCCACTAGATCCGACCAAACATTTAGACTGGGAAATTGCTGAAGAAGCAGAGAAAACAATGTTAACCATTTATGAAATCGGTGAAAAACTGGGATTGACAAAAGAAGAACTTCTTCCCCAGGGACACTACATTGCAAAGATCGACTTCAAAGCGGTTCTTGACCGTCTTAAAGACAAACCAAACGGAAAATACATTGATGTAACGGCTATTTCGCCGACACCGCTTGGAGAGGGAAAATCCACCTCGTCCATGGGGCTGGTGCAAGGTCTTGGAAAGATTGGTAAAAACGTTTGTGCCGCTATTCGTCAGCCCTCGGGCGGACCGACCATGAACATTAAAGGCTCTGCCGCCGGCGGCGGTCTGGCCCAGTGTATTCCGTTAACCCCGTTCTCTTTGGGATTTACCGGCGATATCAATGCGATCATGAATGCCCACAACCTGGCAATGGTGGCTTTGACTTCGCGTCTGCAGCATGAGAGAAATTACACGGACGAACAGCTTGAAAGACTGTCCGGTATGAAACGGCTTGACATTGATCCCACCAACGTGGAAATGGGATGGATCATGGATTTCTGCTGCCAGGCACTGAGAAATATCATCATCGGTATTGACGGTGTGAACGGCAAATCAGACGGTTTTATGATGAAATCAAAATTCGGTATCGCGGTATCCTCCGAAGTCATGGCCATTCTCTCTTTGGCCACAGACCTGAAAGATATGCGTGAAAGAATGGGTAAAATTGTTGTCGCCTATACCAAAAAAGGCAAACCCGTTACCACGGAAGATCTTCAGGTTGCCGGTGCCATGACCGCGTGGATGGTCGATGCCCTTAATCCGTCTCTGATGCAGACGTTGGAAGGTCAGCCGGTTATTGTCCATGCCGGTCCTTTCGCCAATATCGCCATTGGCCAGAGTTCCATTATTGCCGACAAAGTCGGTTTGAAACTGGCCGACTACCATGTGACTGAGTCCGGGTTCGGTGCAGACATCGGATTTGAAAAATTCTGGAACCTTAAATGCCGTTACTCCGGCCTGACACCTGACTGTGCCGTTGTTGTCGCCACGATTCGGGCCCTTAAATGCCATGGCGGCGCACCCGTGCCCGTGCCTGGAAAACCCATGCCTGAAGAGTATACCCAGGAAAATGTTGACTGGGTGGCGGCCGGCTGCGGCAACCTGATCCATCACATCAAAAATGTTAGAAAGGCGGGTATTTCACCGGTTGTATGTATTAATGCCTTCTATACGGATACGGATGCTGAAATTGCCAAGGTTCGGGAGCTGTGTGAAGCAGAAGGTGCAAGAGTTGCCCTTTCCCGTCATTGGGAAAAAGGTGGCGATGGTGCCATTGAGTTTGCAGAGGCGGTTGTTGAAGCCTGTGAAGAAAAAACAGAGTTTAAGTTTCTCTATGAACTGGATATGCCGGTTAAAGAGAGAATCGAACTTATCGCAAAAGAGGTATACGGTGCTGACGGGGTTGATTATTCTGCAGAAGCTGAAAAAGCACTTACCAGAATTCAGGCTGATCCCGAACTTGCCGGATTGGGCATGTGTATGGTAAAAACCCATCTCTCCCTGTCTGATAATCCGGCACTCAAGGGTGTTCCGACAGGCTGGAGACTGACCATCCGTGAAGTCCTGACTTACGGCGGTGCCGGTTTTATCGTTCCCGTTGCAGGCGCCATTTCACTGATGCCGGGCACCGGTTCCAACCCTGCGTTCAAACGGGTGGATGTGGATGTCGAAACAGGTAAAGTGCAAGGTGTTTTCTAAATCGGTTTAACAAACATGGGCAGACCCGGGTATCGCACCGGTCTGCCCGAAACGATTCACGAACGGTTTTTAAGGCCTGCCAAAAGGCCTTTATATAATGTAACAGGAGAAAAAGATAATGACTGCTGAAATTATTAGCGGAACTCAAATCAGAAAAGACATCCTCGCTGAAATTAAAGAGGAAGTCGAGCAGATGAAAGAAAAAACCGGCAAGGTGCCGGGGCTGGTTACGATCCTTGTCGGATCCAGCCCGGCATCGATCAGTTATGTGACACTTAAAGTTAAAACGGCCATCAGCCTGGGGTTTCACGAAGTTCAGGATGATCAGCCCGATGATATTTCCGAAGAGGATCTGCTGGCATTGATTGAAAAGTACAATACCGATCCGGATATCCATGGTATTCTTGTCCAGTTACCGCTGCCCGATCATATTGATGACAAAAAAGTATTGAATGCCATCAATCCGGATAAAGATGTCGATGCCTTCCACCCGGTGAATGTCGGTCGTCTGATGATCGGTGGTGATGAAGCCAAATTCTTACCCTGCACCCCGGCCGGTATCCAGGAAATGATCATCCGGTCCGGCACTGAAACTTCCGGTGCCGAGGTGGTTGTTGTCGGGCGGTCAAACATTGTCGGTAAACCCATTGCCATGATGATGGCCCAAAAAGGGGTGGGTGCAAACTCCACTGTAACCATTGTTCATACCCGGACCAAAGATTTGGCCGCCCATTGTAAACGGGCTGACATCCTGATCGTGGCTGCTGGTGTGCCCGATCTGGTCAAACCCGAATGGATCAAACCCGGATCAACCGTTATTGACGTCGGTGTTAATCGCGTCGGTATGAATGAACAAACCGGCAAAGCCATCCTTAAAGGGGATGTTGATTTTGAAAAAGCAAAGGAAATTGCCGGCAAAATCACACCTGTGCCGGGCGGTGTAGGCCCCATGACCATTGCCATGCTTATGAAAAATACACTTAAATCCGCTCAGGCTGCTATCGGTTAAGCCGGTTTCCAGCGATTGTCTCTGACAACTGGCGGCGTTGTAAATGATGAAATGCCGTGACCGGATTCCTTCCGGTCACGGCATTTTGTTTCGGTCTGCCGGGCCGGAGGTTCAACATCGAGCTGGCCTGATTTTTTATTAAAATTTTGACAAACAGGAATGAAATCTCTAATCTAAATTTTTTATTGAAATTGTAAAACCGTTCAGCATAATATATTCGAATGTCGGCAGATCAGCCGGTATTTCATGAATAAACCGGAAATGAGGGATAAAAATGAAAATTCTTGTGGCATACAAGGGGACAAATGTCGGACAGGATCTGATGGAAATTGCTGCAAAGCATGCCAAAGCCTTTGATGGTGAAATTTTGATCATCACATCATTGGTTACAGGCGATAACCGTGATCATGATAAAATTATCCGGGCGGAAGAAAATTTAGATAAAGCCCGGGCCTTTTTTGAGCAACGCGGGATTAAAAGTGAGACCCATTTGTTGATCCGCGGTCTTGAGGCGGGTGAGGATATCGTCAAGTTTGCCAGAGAACAAAATGTGGATGAGATCATTATGGGGGTCCGCAGCCGCTCAAAGGTTGGTAAGCTGATCTTCGGATCGACGGCACAGGTTGTCATTCTGTCTGCCCATTGTCCGGTTTTAACGGTCAAATGACCTGTTCCTATCGTTGTATCTTAAAACCGAATATTGACTCTGTATTACCCGTGATATAAGCATTTGGGAGCCTGATCCTTTATTTTTAAAAGACCGGTCCGGCCTTTTCATTAACGGCGAACGCATCTTTGATTTTAAAGGGTCGGCAAAATTATTAAACGTCAATCCTGCTTAATTTTCGACTGGCGGAAGCCGACATGTTTTTGTCCGTTCAGTCCTTTTGATTCCTTTTTTCGAACGATCTTTTTTCAGTCCATTAACACCCTGTAGGCAGATATCAAAACGTGTCCGATCAACCCTGATCCAGCATACGGTGCCGCCTGCTGCGTTGACTGCGGTCATTCCTCCCTGCGGAGTATGGGTGATACGCCCTCAGTCGTCACGCCTTGTCGCCTTGCATCCGGCACCTTACTGAAGGCCAGGGAGGCGGTGCAACCCGTGGCCCATATGCTAAAAAAAATTTGATAGTGGATTTGGGTCAAACGGATTGTTTTTTTATTGTTAGGGTCGGTTTTTCAATAATTGTTTTGAACCTCTGTGTAGGAGTCTTTATCTTTTTGTTTTTATTGTTAATTGTAATGGAGCTGGCAGTGAACAACCGATCCCGGTGCCGGATGATTATAATTATTTATTCGATTATGATTGATTAATTGCAGAAAACACTTAATTTGTCTGTTTTATGTGTTCTAGTTATGGAAATTTTTTCAATTTTCAAAAGATAATAGAGGCAAAAAAGGGTGAAACAAACTAAAATCGGTATAAAATCAAGCCGCTGTGGAAAATCGGAATCGTAAATGATATGATGGTGGCTCAATTTTTAATCATGGATAAATCACTGAACTTAATCATACGAAATGATATTTTAGTACTTTAAGGGGGAAGCATGGATCAGTTGGACGCAATATTTTCACCTGAAACGATCGCTGTTATCGGGGCGTCAACAATAAAAGGAAAGGTCGGGCATGATATTTTTGCAAATATATTAAAAGGAGGATACAAGGGGACCTTATATCCTGTAAATCCGAAAACCAAGTCGGTTTTAAGTGTGAAATGTTATACCAGCATCTCAGCCATTCCGGATCCCATTGATTTAGGAATGATTATTCTCCCGCCAAAAGCCGCCCTCCAGGCGGTGAAAGACTGCATTGCCAAAGGCGTGAAAGGGATTGTGATTGTTTCGGCCGGTTTTAAGGAGGTCGGTGGCGAGGGGGCTGAAATTGAAAAAACGATCAAGACCTTATGTGCAGATGCAAATGTCCGTCTAGTGGGGCCCAACTGCCTGGGCGTCATCAATCCGTCCCCTAAAGTCTCGTTGAATGCCAGCTTTTCTGCCCGCATGCCGGAGCCGGGAAATGTCTCTTTTATTTCGCAAAGCGGTGCCTTGTGTACGGCTGTTCTCGATTATGCCGCAGATAAAGGATTCGGGTTCTCAAAATTTATTTCAATCGGGAACAAAGCCGATGTGGATGAGTTGGACCTTCTCAGGTACTATCACAATGACCCGGACACGGATGTGGTCATGATTTATATGGAAGAACTCTCCCGTCCGGCAGAAGAATTTGTTTCAGAGGTGCGTGAAATGACGTCGGGATCCAATCCGACAAATGTCATAGCCATTAAATCCGGTTCCTCTGATGCCGGTGCAAAGGCGGCGGCATCCCACACCGGAGCGCTTGCCGGCTCTGATGCGCTTTACGATGCTATTTTCAGCATGTCCGGAATTATGCGGTGCCAGACGGTGAACCAATTGTTTGACTATGCCCAGGCCCATGCTGCCAACAAATATCCCACAGGCGGAAAGATTGCCATTGTTACCAATGCAGGCGGTCCGGGCATCATTGCAACGGATATGAGTGAACAATCCGGTTTAAAACTGGCCCGGTTTTCCGAAGATACGGTAAAAGAGTTGAAAAAATATCTGCCGGTCACAGCTAACTTTCACAACCCGGTTGATGTGATTGGGGATGCGGCAAAGGACCGGTATGAAAACACCCTGGCAACGGTTCTGGCCGACCGGGGGGTGGATGCAGTCTTGATTATCCTGACACCGCAGTCCATGACCGATGCCATCGGAACGGCGGAAGCCATTGTTAATATCTCTAGAAAAAGCCTTAAACCGGTTGTCTGCTCTTTTATGGGGGTTGTGGATGTTTCTGACGGGGTAAAGCTGCTGCAGAGAAATAAAATTCCGGTGTACCAGTTCCCGGAAAGTGCTGCCCGGTCCTTGGGAGCCCTTCGGGAAGGCATGAAATGGTTGTTTAGAAAAATTTTGCCCCAGTTCGACCTGGAATATGACACCAAACGGGCCCATGAAATTCTTGACCAGTGTAAAAAGGACGGCAAGCTGGTCCTGGGTGAAATGGACGGCAACGAGCTGCTTAAATGTTACGGATTCAAAACGCTTCGCATGGATTTGGCAAAGACAAAGGCAGACGCGGTTAAAATTGCCGATAAAGTCGGTTACCCGGTGGTAATGAAAATCGTCTCAGCCGATATTTTGCACAAGACCGATGCCGGTGGCGTGATCGTCGGATTAAAGGAGAGAGCGGCGGTTGAAGATGCTTTTGAAACCATTATGGAAAAGGCAAAAAAGTATAACCCGGATGCGGCAATCGACGGCATATTGATCCAGGAGATGTCCAGGAAGGGGCATGAGGTCATTCTGGGACTTTCTAAAGATCCGGTATTCGGCCATGCCGTAATGTTCGGCATGGGGGGGATTTTTGTTGAAGCTTACCGGGATGTGGTGTTCCGCTTGTCTCCCATGGGCAGGAACGTTGCCAGAAGAATGGTAAAAGCCATCAAGGGGTATAAGATACTCAAAGGTCTGAGAGGGGATAAACCCTCTGACATCGAAACCATTGAAAAACATATTGTTTCATTAAAAGTCATGGCAGACAATCATCCCGAGATCAAAGAGCTGGATATAAATCCGCTATTCGTCCACGAAGAGGGACAGGGAACCACCGTGGCCGATATTATCATCAAGCTTGAAGAAACAGAAGAATAAGCGGATACTCTATCCGGTTCTCAAACCGGTTGCCGGCTCTGTTTCAATCCTGACAGGAAGGCAAAAGGTGTCTGCCCTGAGCCGGTTGGCAAGGGATTGCGCACATCTCTCCTGTGACCGGTCAGGGACGGAGTGCATCGGGTTTGAAAAAGATGATGCCGGTGTGCCGCTGCCTGAGGCCGGATGGTATTGGTCTGTCAGCCATAAATCCGGTATGGTATGCGGGGTGGTGTCAAGGGAGCCGGTGGGGATAGACATAGAACATCTTAAACCTGTTTCTAAAGGCCTGTTTTCCAGAGTTGTCCGTTCCGAAGAAAGGGAGCGGTTTTATGATGGATCCGGACCGTCACAGGCGGACAAGGTATTTTTTCGAACATTTACGGCCAAAGAGGCGGTTTTAAAAAAAGAAGGTGTCGGTATAAAAGGGCTTCCCAGTGCACAGGTAAAACGGGTGACAGACAATACTCACCTGGTAGTCGGTTTTAGAGGGAAAAATTATCAGATCGAACACTTTTATCTTGACGATCATATTGTATCAGTGACAAAAGATCTATTTGAAGTGAGCTGGTCTGTTGAAGAAATGCATAACAAATGAATATTTAAGGAGTAATCAATGACCGATGGAAACGGTTTTACCATGAAGGATGAAAGCGAAAAATCGAAAGAACCGCTGCCTAAAATAGATTTTTCAAGTTTTGTCTTATCATTATACTCTTCCGGGCTTGTTCAAATGGGTAAGGTGGAGGACCCTTCCACGGGTCAAAAATCGGTTAATTTAGATTTGGCCCAGCATACCATTGATATGATTGCCATGCTCGAAGAAAAGACCCGGGGGAATCTTACCGAAGAAGAGGCAAACCTGATGCGGGCCCTGCTCAGTGAGCTCCGGCTGGCTTTTGTCGAGGCATCGGCTTGATTCGAACGTTTCAATCCTTTGCAAAAATTAATCTGTTCTTATATGTCACCGGGCGCAGGGATGACGGCTATCATGAGTTGATCTCCCTGATGACCCGGATTGATCTGTGTGATGACATTCAGATCGATTTTAATGCCTTGGAACTCTCTGTCTCCTGTTCCCATCCGGAGGTGCCTGAAGACAATTCCAATCTTGCCCTCAAGGCTGCCCGGCTGTTTTACCGGCAATTGGCGGATCATGATGCCGATACACAAAACAGGATCTCAATTCATATCGACAAAACAATTCCCCCGGGAGGAGGGCTGGGTGGCGGCAGTTCCAATGCCGCAACCGTGCTGTCGGCCTTGAACGATTTTCACGGCTCTCCTTTTTCCCAGCAGCAATTGATGGCAATGGGCCTTAAGCTGGGTGCCGACATTCCGTTTTTTATCTTTGGAAAGCCATCCATTGCCCGCGGGGTGGGAGAAAAATTAGAATCGATTGAAACCCTAAAACCGTACTATCTGGTTTTATGTGATCCCGGAGTCTCTTCTTCCACTGCGGATGTTTACAAAAATATTGATTTTGGATTGACATTCGGACAAAAAAGGAATATAAAGACTGGCTTAAATGTGCCGTTACGGGGACAGGTGCTTGATGCCGTAAAAAGTTTGCATAATGACTTGGAAGAGTCTGCATGCAGGCTCTATCCGGAAATCGGTCAGGCAAAAAAAGAGATGTCGGTTTTACTCGGGCGAAAGGTTCATATGTCCGGGAGCGGTTCATCTCTTTTTACACTTTATCCAAGCCTGAAAGATGCACAGGCCGGATTTGAATATCTGTCGGAGAAGTGGGCCGGCAGCCGAAAAAAGGTGTTCCTCTCCTCGTTTGTATAAACGTGTTGGGTTTAATTATGATGGGGCGTCGTCAAGTGGTAAGACACAGGGTTTTGATCCCTGCATTCAGAGGTTCGAATCCTCTCGCCCCAGCCACAACAAAATTTAATTAATGAGAATCTGATATGAATGGTTTGTCGATTTTTGCCGGAAACTCAAACCCGGTTCTTGCTGACCGGATTTCGGAATACCTTGCAAAACCGTTGGGCAGATTAAAAGTCAGCAGTTTCAGCGATGGGGAAATCCAGGTTGAAATTCATGAGAATGTGAGGCGGCAGGAAATCTACGTGATTCAGTCCACCTGTTTTCCGGTGAACGATAACCTGGTGGAATTATTGCTGCTCATTGATGCGTTTAAACGGTCTTCCGCCAGTAGAATAACGGCGGTTATCCCTTATTTTGGATATTCGCGGCAGGACAAAAAAGTCTCTCCCAGAGTTCCTATCAGTGCAAAAATGGTTGCCGATCTTTTAGAAAATGCAGGAGTTCACCGGGTTATTACCATGGATCTGCACGCCGGTCAGATTCAAGGATTTTTCAATATTCCCGTGGATAATCTCTATTCTGCTCCCGTGATCATTGATGATATTAAGAGCCGGTACCCTGAAAATCTTGTTGTTGTCTCCCCGGATGCCGGCGGTGTAGAGCGGGCGCGGGCCTATGCCAAGCGGCTGAATGCCAGCCTGGCCATTGTGGATAAGCGGAGAAGTGCGCCCAACCAGGCCAAGGCCATGGCCATCATCGGGGATGTAAAAGATAAAACCGCCATTGTTATAGACGATATGGTGGATACGGCCGGCACATTAGCCGAAGCTGCCGGCGTTATCGTGGAAAAAGGGGCGAAAAAAGTCCATGCGTATTGTACCCACCCCGTACTGTCAGGTCCTGCCATTGAAAGGATTAGAGAGTCATCTTTAAGTTCTCTTGTTGCAACAGATACGATCCCTCTGTCTGAAAAAGCAAAAGAGTGTGAAAAAATCGAAACATTGTCCATTGCCAAGCTGGTGGGAGAGGCAATCGTTCGCAGTTACAGAGGGGATTCTGTAAATTCTTTATTTGTTTAAAAGAAATGATAATAACTGCCTGTATAAGGGATTGCAGGTTCGGAGGAAAAAACATTGGAACTAATTGAATTAAACGCAAGTATAAGAGAGAGCCACGGCAAGGGTGCGGCACGGAAACTGAGACGGGCCAAGCAGATCCCCGCCATAGTATATGGAAAGAAGACAGAGCCGACGCTGCTGTCCATAGATACGGCCGCTTTTGATAAAGTCATACGCGAACATGGGGTAACCGGTCTCTTTTTCAACCTTAAGGTCGACGGCGGGTCTGGAAAAGAGAGAATTGCCATGCTCAAAGACCTTCAAATGGACACCTTTGGGCTGAATTACATGCATCTGGATTTGCATGAAATCGAAATGGATACAAAGGTAAATGTAATGGTGCCGGTCGAAGCCATTGGTGAGAGCGCGGGTGTGAAAGAGGGCGGATTGCTTCAGGTTATTCGTCGCGAGTTGGAAGTCTTGTGTAAACCTGCCGATACGCCGGAGAGTGTACAGATCGATATTTCTGATCTGGGAATCGGAGAAGCGGTCCATGTTGAAGATATCGATTTGGGTGATGCCGTGGAAATTCCCCATGAAGTTAATTTTACTGTAATCACCATCGTTCCGCCGTCAGTGGAAGAGGTTGAAGCAGATGATGAGGAAGAAATCGAAGAGTATGGAGAGGCGGCCGCTCCTGCTGATGCCGAAGAATAACCGCCATTGCACGAATGCCGGTTTCAAAGTTTAAAATCATTGCGGGTCTGGGCAATCCCGGGGATAAATATGTTCAGACCCGTCATAATATCGGTTTTTGCGCTGTTGAGGCGCTGGCCTCAAAAAACGGTCTTCAATTTGATAAAAAACGGTTTGACGCCCAGTATGTAAAAGCCCGGCTGTGCAACCAAAATGTCTTTTTTATCAAACCCATGACCTACATGAATCTAAGTGGCCATTCCATTCAAAAATTCGCTGCCTATTATCAAGTTAACGTCTCGGAAATTATTATTGTGCACGATGATATGGACCTTGAATTCGGTCAGATTAAAGTCGTAAAAAGCAGGGGGCATGGCGGACATAATGGGGTGCGATCCGTTATTAACGCCCTTGGGGACAAGGATTTCATCCGGGTTCGTTTGGGCGTCGGACACCCGGGAACTGAAAATAAAGTCACGGGCCACGTTCTGGGAAAGTTTACACCGGACGAAATCGACTCCGTGAATGATCTGATAGAAAAGGCATCAGACGCATGTTTTCATATTCTGGAACATGGTCCGTCATCGGCCATGAACCTATTTAATACCAAATCATAATTGTTTGTGTTAAAATAGTCCCTTCGTTTTAAGCAGATGCCTAACTGTATCGTTCGGAGGAAACATGTCTATGATGGAGTATACCCCGGAGTCTGAAATAACCGGCCGAATTAAAGCGGTTCAAAGAGAAATAGGAAAAACCGATCTTGACGGCCTGCTGGTTATTCATCACACCAATCTTTTTTATTATTCAGGAACGTCACAAAAATCACACCTCTTTATTCCCGCATCCGGGCCACCTGTTCTCTTGGTCAGGAAAAGTTATGATCGGGCGCTCAAAGAGTCGCCTATTGGTCGTATTCTGCCGCTGGAAAGCTTGAAAGAGATACCCGGCCTGATAAATGAAAATTGTGGGACAGATCTGTCTTCTATCGGACTTGAGCTGGATGTTATCCCGTATAATACGTACGAATTTTATGCCAAAAAAATATTTCCGGGTGTGAGTCTTGTGGATGCTTCCCCGATTTTCAAGCGGATGCGGCTGATCAAAAGTGAATACGAAATCGATCGGATCCGGAACGCCTGTCATATTCTGGATGCGGCGTTTGCCAAGGTCAAAGATTTTTTACGTGAAGGGATGGCAGAGGTCGAATTGGCAGCGTTGTTTGAGGCCCAGTTGCGGAAAAACGGCTACAGCGGCGTCTGTAAAATGAGAGCTTTTAACCAGGATTTCATGTATGGCAATATCGTATCCGGCGGAAACGCTGTCCGCTCTTCCTATTTTGACGGTCCGATAAACGGAGCCGGTGTAACGCCTGCCAACAACCCGCATGGTGCCGGGTGGAAAAAGATAAACCGGGATGAATCAATTTATATCGATTACACCTGTGTCATAAACGGGTATACTGCAGATGCAGAGCGTATTTTTGTTATGGGGCACCTGGATGAAACGCTTGTCAGGGCCCATAAGGTTGCTTTGGCTATCCAAGATGAGATCGTTCGGTTTGTTCGGCCGGGAGTCTCAGGAGCTGCTGTCTGGAATTTAGCCGAGCGGATCGCAGCCGAAGAGGGGCTGGGGCCCCATTTTATGGGGGTGGATACGGATCGTGTGGCATTTGTTGGTCACGGTGTGGGGCTGGAGCTGGATGAGTGGCCGGTTTTTGCTCCCGGAGTCGATTTACAGCTCAAAGAAGGAATGACTTTTGCTCTTGAACCAAAGTTTGTTTTTGAGCAGGGTGCGGTAGGAATTGAGAATACGTTTGTGGTTCAAAAACACGGTTGTGAAAATCTCAATCGATTTGATGAAGAGATACAATACTTATAGGTTTTCACGAATTATTTTATTGACAATGTTGTTAAAATGTGGTTCTTTGTCTGAGAATGGGCTAATTGTCTTTATACAAAAAGGGGTGGCAATCTAATGGGTGAAAAATCCAAAAAAAAAGATGGAGAAAGGGTAGAAACTAGTAGAAAGGAGTTCTCAAAAGGAGACCTCGCTGTTTACCCTGCACATGGTGTGGGGTACATTGAATCCATTGAAAGCAAAGAGATCAATGGCGATACCATGAATTTTTACATGATGAAAATCGTGGAAAACGGCATGGTGATTATGATACCAACCTCAAACGTTGAATCGGTCGGTTTGAGAGAAGTGATTTCCGAAACAGAAGTCCCCGAAGTTTATAAGGTCATGCAGGAAAAAGGGCAGGGTGCGGATAACCAGACCTGGAACCGCAGGTATCGGGAATATATGGAAAAAATTAAAACCGGTTCAATTTATGATGTGGCAGAAGTATTCAGAGATCTTTTCCAACTGAAGCTTGAAAAAGATCTGTCCTTTGGCGAAAGAAAACTCCTTGATACTGCCCAGAACCTGTTGGTTCAGGAGCTGTCCACTGCAAAGGACATTGATGAAAAAGAGATGATGCAGGAAATTGAAGGGCTTTTTAACTAAACACGTCATTTTAACCTAAGTTTTAAAAACCGGCGAGCGATATGTTGTTCGCCGGTTTTTTTTATCATGAACCTGAATATCACCATTGATAGGGATTGTTTTAATACCCGCCTGGATGCCTTGGTCTCGGAGACCGTTGCTTTTTGTTCACGGAGCCGCGCCGTCCGGCTGATTGAAACGGGAGAAATCCGGGTCAATTCAATTCCCAAAAAGCCGGGTTATAGGGTTCGTTTAGGAGATGTGGTTACCGGGTTCATACCCGATTCCGGATATGAGGATCCGATCCGGCCCGAAGCCTTGCCTATAAACTTCATTTATAAAGACGCGCATATTTTCGTGCTGAACAAACCGGCCGGAAGGGTGGTGCACCCGGCACCGGGGAACCTGTCCGGCACCCTGGTGAACGGATTGCTCTCGTTTGATCCGGATATCGTCAGTACCTGTGAAGACCGGTTCAGATCCGGTATTGTTCATCGACTGGACAAAGATACCAGCGGCCTAATGGTTGTGGCCCGTACCGCAGGTGCCCTCACATTTTTACAAAAGGAATTCAAATACCGGCGGGTTAAGAAAAAATATCTGGCCCTTGGTCATGGGGTACTAAAAAAGGAGAACGGACGGATAGACCTGCCCATTGGCCGGCACCCGGTAAAGAGAAAAATGATGGCCGTACGGCCTGAAAACGGTAAACCGGCGATAACGGAGTGGAACGTCCAAGCCAGATACCGGGCTGCCTCCCGGGTCGAGATCGGTTTAAAGACCGGTCGAACCCACCAGATCCGGGTACATTTTTATAATAAAGGGTACCCGCTGATCGGTGATCGAGTTTACCAATACAAACGATTTCGAAAAAAAAACGCCATTGCACCGCGCCAGATGCTCCATGCCTGGAAATTGAGTTTCCGACATCCGTTTTCGGGCCGACGAATGGCTTTTAAGGCGGATTTGCCCGATGACTTTCTGACCGTACAGCATATGCTTGACGCATCATCTTCGGATGCGGCACCTCAATGACAACTTGGATTGTTAACCCGGATTGAGTTTCTCCTTGTGAACCGGTATCATTTTTAGTAAATTTTTTTTGTCTATTAACTGTAAGACTTTGTTTATAATACCCATGAGAAGATAAAGGAGAGATTGAATGCAAAATGTTGTGATCGTCAGTTCAAGCAGGACAGCTGTCGGTGCCTATGGCGGCTCTTTAAAATCAATTCCTGTTGCAGAACTGGGTGCAATAACGCTTAAACAGACCCTGAAAAATGCCTGCCTGAGACCGGTGGCAAGTGAGGACAGCATCCGAATGGGACCCGAGGCCATCCGAGATGAGGGCACCATTGAACTGGAAACCCGATACAATGATTATGATGATTCTCTGGCGCCGGTCATGGTGGACCAGGTGATCATGGGAAATGTGGTGGGTGCGGGTCAGGGACAGAACGTTACACGGCAGGCCATGATCAACGCGGGGATTCCCAAAGAGACCTGTGCCACAACCGTCAATAAAATCTGTGCATCGGGCATGGAAGCCGTGGCCCTGGCCTTTCAGGCAATCCGTTCAGGTGATAGTGAGGTGGTGCTGGCCGGTGGTATGGAAAACATGTCCATGATCCCTTACGCCCTTCCCACCACCGGATGGGGGCAGCGTATGGGGGACGGTCAGGTTGTGGATTTGATGGTATACGACGGTCTGTTTGAAAAATTTTACGGATATCACATGGGGATTACGGCTGAAAATATTGCCCAGGCCTACGGCATCAGCCGGCAGGAGCAGGATGAAGTCGGTGCACTAAGTCATGCGCGGGCCATGAAGGCAATTCAAGACGGCCGGTTTAATGATGAAATTGTGCCGGTATCCGTTCCCCAGCGCAAAGGCGATCCTATCCTGTTTGATACGGATGAGCGGCCCATGGAAACCAGCCCGGAAAATATGGGCAAATTGAGACCGGCCTTTAAAAAAGACGGCACGGTCACCGCCGGAAACGCGTCCGGAATTAACGACGGGGCCGCCTCCCTGCTGATCATGTCCGAAGCTAAGGCCCGGGATTTGGGGTTGGAGCCCCTTGTAACGATCAAAGCCCATGCGTCGGCCGGACTTGATCCGGCGTACATGGGTCTGGGTCCCATTCCAGCCGTAAAAAAGATCCTGGTAAAACATAACCTCTCTGTTTCCGACTTCGGCCGGGTTGAACTCAATGAAGCCTTTGCCGCCCAGGCCATTGCCTGTGCCAGAGAACTAAAATGTGATATGGAGAAGACCAATGTGCTCGGGTCGGGTATTTCCATCGGCCACCCCATCGGCTGTTCAGGAGCAAGGATTCTTGTTACCCTGATCGGTCAGATGAAACAGGAGAACCTGGACCTGGGTCTGGGGTCGCTTTGTATCGGAGGCGGCCAGGGCATGGCCATGGTGCTTGAGAACCACTGATCAGTATTCCGGCGATAGTATACGGATATAAAAAAAGAGACAGGCGGACATCACTTTTGTCCGCCTGTCTCTTTGATAAACCGCGTCATCTGTTTTGTAAACGTTTTGATCGGTTCGGCAGATCCGTTTGAAAGGAGACAAGCAGACAATAATTACCGGGTTTTTATTTTATATGCGTTCAAATGATACCGCAGTGACATAGAAAAGAGGAGGAGCTCTTTTAGCCACTTTATTCTTATTTTTTTTCCATTCTTCATTTCCAGGGAAATCACAAGCAGTTGTCCGCGTTTTTTCATATCCAACAGTTCAAAGCCTGTTTTTTCAATTTGTGAATAATCATAGGTATATCTGCGCAACAGCCCTTTTAAAACCAGACGGTTCTTTTCATTTACGGCCCTGATGGGGACACAGCCGCCATAAACAATCAAGGCCATGGGAATCAGGAATGCAGAAACGACCGGAACAGTATCCAATTGTTCTAAAACTGACAAGTTGAGTATCAGGCCGAACAGGAGAAACACCGGTGCCGAAAGAATCAAAATCATCATCAGATAGAAAATGTTGCTGACCGTAAAGGAGGAAACAGTTTTAATTCTGTCTTTGGCGGCATGTCCAAGCCTGAACATTATCTCTTCCAGAAAAGTTAAAAAATTTTCAGTGCCAAAGGGCACGATGATCGGTTTTAATCGATCTTTAACCCAGATTTCCAGGGTATTGCCGAACCGGTTGATTTTCAGGGACTCAATGCTTTGCCAGGGTGCAATGATCTCTTCACCTTGATCGGGCCGGTATTTAAAATGCTCGTCATCAATTTCAAAGTTTAATTTTTGCTCATAATAGGCTTCGTATTGGAATGTTTTTGGCTCCATATCTTGTCTATCCTTATTCAGCGTTGGCATGGTGCCATTGGACAACATCATTGTAAGGAATGGTACCGCCAAATATATCCAGTGCACTGCCGATGGTCAGATCCACCCGGTTACGGCCCAACTGTTTGACCCGGTCAAGATCTGGAAAAGACCCTGCGCCACCGGCATAGGTAACCGGGATCGGGCAATGATTTCCAAGCAGTTCAACCAGTTCGGTCTGAATCCCCTGCATTCGGCCTTCCACATCCACCCCGTGGACCAGGAACTCATCGCAAAATCCGGCCAGTTTTTCAATGGTTTGGGGGCCCACCCGAACCTGGGTAAAGGTTTGCCACCGGTTGGTTACGATCCAAAAATCGTTTCCTTTTTTTCGACAGCTCAGATCCAGTACCAGTCGCTGTTTGCCCACACATTTGACCAGTTCATCCAGTCTGTCGAAATTAATGCTTCCATTTGAAAATACATAGGATGTCACGATCACGTGGCTGGCCCCGGCATCAAGATAAGATCCGGCATTGGACGGGGTGATTCCCCCGCCGGCCTGCAACCCGCCGGGGTAAGCTTTTAAGGCGGACAGAGCCGCCCGGGTGTTGCCGGGGCCCAGGGAAATAACATGCCCGCCGGTGAGACGATCGTCTCTATACCGCCTGGCAAATTCCGCTGAAGATCCGGCGGATTGAAAGTTGGTGACCGTGTGTGTGTCATCGGCATCGTTTAATGTGCCGCCGACAATCTGGACCACGTTTCCGCCTTTTAAATCAATGCAGGGCCTGAATTTCATTGTCTGTCCTTTATCCATCCGTTGTTTACCATCAGCCGGTTTGCCGTAAAAAAGTCTGCCAAAGATGGATTTGATTTTAAGCGCATACCGGGCAAAATAAAAAAGAGGACGGACAGAAAGTCTGTTCACCCGTCCCCTTTGAGGATAAAAATTAAGAATTTATATGGCAGCGTGCCGGAATCTTGATCCGGTTGCGCTGTGCAACTTCCAAGAGCGTCTCTGCCGTTTCAAATGACAGCTTATATCCGTTTAATACTATAGTGGTTGTCAAAATAACGTTCCGATTAAGTTTCTAATGCTACGGGTTGAACAGCAAATGACGCCAGGACTGTCGGCCCTTTCAGAGAGTTTGACATTATCAAGACCCTTTTTCCGGAACATATTTTTGTCATTTGCTATAGGTGATTGCATTCCATGCCCGTGTTCCCGGATATGATTTTTTATAGAGTTGTTTCATTCGTTTACTATTTCTTGTAAAATAGTTAAGTACACTTTAAGCTTTATATTGTCAACGCGGAGGATAAGATAAAATTTTATCACGGTAAATTTGTTCGAATTGATACAGCTATGCGGGTGGATAATACGGGTCATCTTCGAATCGTCGAAGTCGGCTCTTGTATTCAAAAGTAGCTGGCGTATCTTTTGAGAAACACTTTTGACCTTTTTACTTTTAATGTATATGAAATTGATAGCGCTGTTCAAAAATAAATACAACCGAATTTGAATAGAAAGAATTCACCGTGAATTTTTTAACCTTTTATTGACAAAACAGACGTTTCCACATATTTATAGACGAATATTATCCTGGTCTCAAGCAATGCTTGTCGGGCTTGGGGAAGGAAAAACAATACCATGGGTCAAAATGTAATACCGGACGGTTTAAAACAGGTTAATAAAAAGGGCAATACTGCTCTATTGCATAACGTTGTAGCCTGTGTCCCGAAACGTTGCGGAATAACTTTTGGGGTAAATACCGCCCGATCATCTGAAACTCTGCACACGATAAACGATCATATACCCAAACCGCAAATGATGTTTATCATCCGGCAGCACTGCCGTTCTCAGCAAGAAAATTAGGAAAAGGAGATGTTATGGAAGACAATTTAGACGCTATACTATCGAATTACGAAAGAGATAGCTTCGATCTAATTCCAATTCTACAGGAAGTCCAGCAAAAATTCGGCTATCTGCCGGAATCTGAAATGCGCAAGGTGGCAAAATTTGTCGGCCTGCCTGATAGCCGCGTCTATGCCGTGGCAACCTTTTATGAACAGTTCAGATTCACCCCAATGGGTAAAAACGTGATCACCGTCTGCAGGGGAACTGCCTGCCATGTCCGCGGTGCCAAACAAGTTCTTGAGGAGTATGAAGAGCAACTGAACATTAAAGAAGGCGAAACCACCGATGACCTGGAATATACGCTGGGAACAGCGGCCTGCATCGGGTGTTGTGCACTGGCTCCCTGCGTGATGGTCAACGATGAGGTGGAGGCCAAATTAACACCGAATAAAGTTGCCCAGTCCTTTAAAAAGGAGAAAGCCAAATGAATTTTAGTGAAATAAAAAAGCGGGCAGACGAAGAATGGCGCCAATTGCAGGAAAGTGACAAACCAACGCTTTATATCGGTGCCGCAACCTGCGGCCGCTCTGCCGGTGCATTAGATGTAAGAATGTCCTTTGAAAATGCGCTTTCAGAAAAAAACATTGACTACAATGTAGTTGAGGTCGGCTGTTTGGGACCCTGCTGGGCCGAACCGCTGATCAGTGTCCAAAAACCCGGCGGCCCTAATATTTTCTATCGCAATGTCACACCCAAAATTGCCGCTGAAATTGTGAACGAATACGTTGCCGGTGATGATCCCCTGCCCAAATATGCCTTGGGACTTGTGGGTGATAAAAAAGGGTATGATATCCCGGAACTGTGGGAGCTGCCCCCTTTCAAAACACAGGAACGGATTTTATTCAGAAACTTCGGTTTTATCGATCCTACCAATATCAATCACTACATTGCCAACGACGGTTACAGCGGACTGCAGAAAGCCTTGTCCATGAAACAGATGGACGTGGTGGAAGAAGTGAAAAAATCCGGTCTGCGCGGCCGGGGTGGCGGCGGATTCCCGGCCGGCCGGAAATGGGAAGCAGGCCTTGTGTCCAAAGAAAAGATCAAATACGTTGTCTGTAACGCGGATGAAGGGGATCCGGGAGCGTTTATGGACCGTTCCGTTCTGGAGGGTGAACCCCATTCCGTTCTGGAAGGCATGATCATTGCCGGCTATACCATCGGCGCCCAGGTCGGTTATATCTATGTAAGGGCGGAGTATCCCCTGGCGGTTCAGCGGCTGCAGAACGCCATCAAACAGGCCAATGAGATGGGTTTTTTGGGTAAAAACATTCTTGGCAGCGGGTTTGATTTTGAGATCCGGATTTTCCAGGGTGCCGGCGCCTTTGTCTGCGGTGAATCAACCGCCTTAACCCTGTCCATTGAAGGCAAAAGGGGAATGCCAAAGGCATCTCCCAGGCCCCGGACCACAGAAGAGGGTCTTTTTGACAAACCCACCCTGCTGAACAATGTCAAAACCTTTTCATATGTTCCCCAGATCATCAACAACGGCGGAGAATGGATGGCCCGGATCGGTACGGAGAAATCAAAGGGTACGGCCGTATTTGCCCTCACCGGCATGGTGAACAATTGCGGGCTGATTGAGGTGCCCATGGGAATGACCATTCGGGAGATCATCTATGAAATCGGCGGCGGTATTGTTGATGACAAGCCGTTTAAGGCGGTTCAGACCGGCGGTCCTTCAGGCGGGTGCCTGCCTGCTGATTTTCTGGATACCCCGGTTGACTATGACTCGCTTTTAGAGGCCGGTTCCATGATGGGATCCGGCGGTATGGTCATCATGGATGAAAACACCTGCATGGTGGAAATCGCCCGGTATTTTCTGGATTTCACCCAGAAAGAGTCCTGCGGCCAGTGCACCCTGTGCAAACTGGGAACCAAACAGATGCTGGATATCCTGGAAGATATTGTGGCCGGTAAAGGCCAGCCCGATGATGTCAGGATGCTGGTGGAGATCGGCGAATCTGTCAATGAAGGCTCCCTGTGCGGTTTAGGACAGGCTGCAGCCAATCCCGTACTGACCACCATTAAATATTTCCAAGAAGAGTATGAAGCTCATATCAATGATAAAAAATGTCCGGCCCTGGCCTGTACGGAATTAATCTCGTACCAGATTGATCCTGAAAAGTGCGGCGGTTGTACGATCTGTGCCAAGATATGTCCGGTGGATGCCATCACCGGGGTTAAAAAAGAGGTTCATATTCTTGACCAGGAAAAATGTGTCAAGTGCGGCATGTGTTTCGAAAAATGCCCGAAGAAATATCGCGCAGTGGAATGCGTCTCTCTCGGCATACAAGAAGGAGGTGAATAGTGGCGGGCAATATAAATCTAATCATAAACGACCAAAAGGTTGCTGCCCCGGAAGGTTCGACCATTCTAGAGGCGGCGCTGAGAAAAGGAATATATATTCCGCATCTGTGCCATCATCGTGAGCTCTTGCCTGTCGGCGCCTGCCGCCTTTGTCTTGTTGAGCTCCAGGGAGAATGGAAAAAGACCGTTATCTCCTGCAAAACACCGGTGAAAGAAGGCATGGTAATTAAAACCGAAACCCCGGAGATCAGACAGACCCGTCAAGTCTCCCTGGAGCTTCTGGTGGCTGATCATGATACCGACTGCCTGGCATGTGACCAGAACACCAAATGCGGACTGCAGCGGGTAGCCGACCATGTGGGTATGGATAAAAAACGGATGGGCCGGTTAAAATCCCGTGAAAACAGATTGCCCATTGACGACTCCAACCCGTTCTTTGAGTTTGATCCCAACCGGTGTGTTTTGTGCGGCATCTGTGTGAGAACCTGTGATGAGTTGCTGAATATCAATGCCATTGATTTTGCTTACCGGGGTCTTGGGACCAAGATTGCCGGATTTGGGGATAAGTCAAGGGTTGAATCCAACTGTGAGTCCTGTGGTGAATGCATTGTCAAATGCCCTGTGGGCGCCTTGACTGAAAAAGGGGCTGAAAATCCAACACACCAAATCAAGACGGTCTGTTCTTTCTGCGGATGCGGATGCGGTCTCTACCTGGGGGTACGGGACAATAAACTGGTCACGGCCAAGGGTGATATCAACAGTCCAGCCAATAAGGGCAGGCTGTGTGTCAAAGGGCGCTTCGGCTATAAATTTGTTAATAGCGACGAACGCCTGACATCCCCGTTGGTGAAAAAAGACGGAGAATTTGTCGAAGTGGAATGGGATGAAGCCCTGGATCTGATTGCAGACAAGTTCTCCAAAACCAAGGGAGATCAGTTTGCCACGATCGCATCGGCAAAATGCTCCAATGAAGATAATTTTGTTGCACAAAAATTTACCAGAGCAGTGATGGGTACCAACAACATTGATCACTGCGCACGATTGTGACATGCTCCTACTGTGGCCGGTCTGGCCACTGCACTGGGAAGCGGCGCAATGACAAACTCCATTCATGAACTGGCTGATGCAAAAGCCATCCTGGCGGTGGGAACCAATACCACTGCCGCTCACCCGATTATTGCCCTGCCGGTTAAAAAGGCGGCAAAAAACGGTGCCAAACTGATTGTTGCAAATCCCAAAGAGATCGATTTGTGCAAGTTTGCCGATATCTTTCTGCAGCATAAACCGGGAACCGATGTGCCTCTGCTCATGGGTATGGCAAGGGTGATTATCGACGAAGGACTTCAGGACGATACCTTTATAAAAGAACGGTGCGAGGATTTTGACGCGTTTAAGGACTCGTTAGCCGGATTTGATCTGGAGACTGTTGAAGAGATCACCGGCGTGCCCAAGGAGAAAATTGCCGAGGCAGCCAGGGTATACGCAACCCAGGATCCGGCTTCCATCATCTATTGCATGGGAGTTACCCAGCATACCCATGGAACAGATAATGTCTGGGCCATCAGCAACCTGGCTCTGATCACCGGTAATTTCGGAAAACCCTCTTCAGGGGTCAATCCCCTGAGAGGCCAGAACAATGTTCAGGGTGCCTGCGATATGGGTTGTCTGCCCAGTGTTTACCCGGGTTACCGGAGTGTCACCCTGCCTGAGGTCAAAGCAGAAGTTGAAGCGGCATGGGGTGTTGAACTCAATGGTGAGGTTGGTAAAACCCACACTGAAATATTTGATGCCTGCTATAACGGGGAGATCAAATCCGTGTACCTGATCGGTGAAAATCCGGTGATCAGTGAAGCCAATGCCAACCATGCGATCGAGGCCATGAAAAAGACCGATTTCCTGGTCGTCCAGGATATATTTATGACCGAAACCGCAGAACTGGCTGATGTGGTTCTGCCATCCACCACCTTTGCGGAGAAAGACGGCACCTTCACCAATACCGAACGCCGGGTTCAGCGTGTCCGTAAAGCCATCGAGCCTGTGGGAGCCATCAAACCGGACTGGTGGATCACCTGTGAAATCGCCAAACGGCTCGGCGGCAAAGGGTTTGATTATGAAGGCCCGGAACAGATCATGGCTGAGATCAACGCCGTGCAGCCCGCTTATAAGGGCATCACTTATCCACGCCTTGAAAAAGGAACCCTTCAATGGCCTTGTCCTGCTGAAGACCATCCGGGAACCCCGTTTCTGCACGCTGAAAAATTCGGCACCCCTTCAGGCAAAGGCAAGCTGATACCGCTTGAATACAGAGCATCTGCAGAGCAGACAGATGATTCGTATCCTCTGATCCTGACCACTGACAGAAGCCTGTTCCACTTCCACGGTACCATGACACGGAGAGTTTACGGTCTCAATGAACTGGATAGTGAAGAACGGTTGAAAATTAATCCGATTGATGCGGAACGCTTTGGTATCGAAGACGGCCAAAGCGTCAAAGTGCTTTCACGAAGGGGGAATGTAGAGGTGAGGGTACTGGTAACGGATGTATGCCCCGTGGGCACCGTATCCTTAACCTTCCATTTCAGTGAAACTCTGACCAACGTGCTCACCTGCTGTGAACTGGATCCTGTTGCCAAAACACCAGCCACAAAGGTTTGCGCGGTTCAGATCGAACCGGCTTAACATCATCTTCCCGGATGGGTCATTTATAAGTGATCCATCCGGGAAGATAAATCCGGGAGTATAAATTAAAAAACCCAAAGGGTAGCCAATCAGGCTACCCTTTGGGTTTTTTTATGACAAGCTGCGTTTTAATCAGGCCTGTTGTTTCTGCGCGATGGGAAAATCCGTTTCAGGATTGTAGCAGAGCCTGCAACATCCCAGACAGCGCCCTGATTCGTAGGCAGCATCTTTTTCAGAGATGACCAGGTCCACTTCGACCATGGAGTCGATGCGATCTTCGACCTCAAGTTCAGGCATGGGTGTCCGTTTCTTTTTCCCCACGCCGGGTACCGAATCGAACAGCGATTCAGCAATATGTTTGCTGCGAAGCGATTTGGGATCCCCCTTGATCTCTTCACCGGTCAGGTATTGGTGTATGGACCGGGCGGCACGACGGCCGCCGCCGATGGCGTCCACCACAAGAGCCGGACCTGTGGCCACGTCACCGCCGGTAAAAAGGTATGGCAGGCTGCACTGAAGCGTCTCTTCGTCGTTGTCAAAGGTGTTCCATCGGGTGATTTGTATGTTCTCCTTTTCCGCCTCTTTTTCCAGGAACGCGATCTCAGGTTGCTGGCTGATGGCGGACATCAGCATATCCAGTTCAAGAACAGTTTCAGAGCCTTCAATGGGTACGGGCCGGCGCCGGCCGCTGTCATCGGGTTCACCCAGTTCCATCTTCAGGTATTCAAGGCCCTTGACCCGGCCCTGGTCGTCCTTGAGAACCCTTGTGGGTGCGGCCAGAAACTCAAAGTTAATGCCCTCATGTTCGGCAGCTACGATTTCGACCTCATTGGCCGGCATCTCGTTTCGTGTCCTGCGGTAGAC
>JANQML010000220.1 GCA_028280105.1 Desulfobacula sp.
TTCAAACAGGGCCTGTTCCTCATCGGTGAGGCCGCCCGGAACCAGTTCGATTCCCAGATCTGTTTCAAATCCATACCGGATGGCGGATTTAATATCATCCAAAGACGGGGTGTAACCCAGTTCCCAGTTCAGGCAGGTCACGCGGTCCTTGACCGAATCAATCTCTTTGGCCTTTAGTTTTTCAACCGGAATGTGCAATGCCCGCAGCATGGTATCCACATCAAAATCAACCAGCATGGTTCCCTGGAACATAAACGCATCACCCGACTCTGTTCCGCCGGTGCCGGATATTTTCCGGCCGTTGATCTCTATATCGTTCCTGGGGCGGAAGACGGCATCGAGCCCCAATTGCCCCAGTGCCCTTGCCACGGGCTGGCACAGGGACCGGAACAACCGGTTGTTGGGAATAACGATATCAAAAAACCGTTTATCGCAATAAATTTCCCAGCCCAGCTGATTTTCATCAAAAAAGATGGCACCGCCGCCGGTGATCCTTCGATTGACATCGATATTATTCTCGCGGCAATATCCCATTCGAATCTCTTCCTGGATCGCCTGGTGATACCCCACCAGAACACTTCGGGGCTTAAATTGGAGGAAACGGATGGTATCAGGGGATTTTCCCGAGCCTTTGAGTTCAAGCAAGGTCTGGTCCATGGCCATATTATCCGCTGCCGACATGGGCGGTGTATCCAGTAAACGCCAGGTTTTCATTTAAAACGATCTCCTTTTGATGTCCGCCCCGATCCTGATAGGATACACTGCCGGTGTTCCACCGGGCAAAACGATTCGTATCAGAATCACAGAGGGGAGTTTAAATCAGTGTCTGTGAGATGGTATTCGATACAGACATCGCTTTTAAGTATTTTTCCAACCTCACAAAGCTGCGCTGATCTGAATAAAATTTTTTGCTCGCGATCCGTAAGACGGTCATCCAGTGTTACATCAACCACGAACCGGGTGTTTGATTGATTGATGGTATGATAATCAAGGCAGACGTGAGTCGTTCCCAGGTCGATCTTTTTATGGTGTGCCACCGCCCTCAAGGTCAGCATGATACACGACCCCAACGCCCCCAGCATCAAGCCGGCCGGACAACCGGGCAGGGCATCCCCTCCACCGTCGGCAGCAATATGAAACCGGCCGTCCGCAGTTGTCACACATGCCCGGTCGTTCTCGATATTTACACGAATTTGGGTTCGAGAATTCACAGGCCGGGTCTATTCATCCATCTCAAGGGCTTTGCGAACCAACTGGGTGATGTCCAATACATCAATATTTATCTTGTTCCGTTTGGCATAGGTCAGCATGGTTCGCACACATTGCTGACAGGAAGAGACAATGGTATCGGCACCGGTTGATATGGCTTCCTCCACCTTGCTCTTTGCGATTCCGGCAGACAGTTTTGCATCCACCATCTCAAGATTCCCGCCACCACCGCAGCAGTTGCAGTTCTCACGATTGTTGGGCAGTTCCACAAATGTGACACCCGGAATCGCTTTGATCACGGCCCGGGGTGCATTAAACTCCCTGGCACCCCGCCCCAGATCACAGGGATCGTGGTAGGTTACGGTCATGTCAAGGGATTTAAACGGAATCTTTTCCTCTTTGATCAGCATTTCCAGATATTGTGTACTGTGAAAGATCTGAATCCCGTTTTCCTTATACGGGTAATGTTCCTTCCACATCTCATAGCAGGAAGGGCAGGCAAAGGTAACGGTCTTTGCCCCTTTTTCAAGAACCGCCTGGATATTGTGCTCGGCAAATTCGGTGAACATATCTTTCAGACCGGCACCCAAGAGCGGGAATCCGCAGCACCACTCGTCCTCACCCAGAAGGGTGAAATCGATTTCTGCCTGCAGCAGAATATCGGCCAGGGCCAGCGGTATCTTCTGGGCAACCGGAAAATAGGCGGCCGTACAACCGGTGAAATAGACCACTTCCGCCTCATCCCGCACAAAGAGGTCGTCCGGCGGATCATCCATATCCTCAACCCATTCGGCCCGCTCCTCATTGTCTTCATCAAAGACATTCCGGCTGGATTTCAAATTACTCTTGATCATATTGATCTTTTTCGGAAAATGCTTTTCATCCACCAGGTCTTCCCGAAGAGAGACCCACAGGTCCTTCAGGTTGATTCCCACCGGGCAGACTTCCTGACAATTACCGCACAACGTACAGCGATATACGGTTTCGGAAAATTCCTTCCACTCTTCTTCTGTCAGCTCTTTTCTACCGAATAGCCTGGCAATCCATCCACTGGAATTCCTGCTCTTTAGAATCTGCTGCAATCCCCTCATCCGGTGTAATGCAGATAACCGGCCGTCACCGGCGGCGTTTACCGCCGGACAGACATCGGCACAGGACTGGCAGTTGGTACATGCCGCCATCTGCATGCACTGCTGCATGCTGTAGCGGCTGTTGGCTTTTTTATTCATCGTCGGCATATTTCTCGATTTCCGCATCCATCCAGGCTTTCAATGCATCCTCACCCTGGGTTAAGTCGGCAAGCCCGTCCTCATCACTCGGTTTAATCTTGTACATCCAGCCGGCACCGTAGCAGTCTTCATTCACCAGGCCGGGGTTGGACTCCAGTTCTTCATTGACGCTGTCTATCACACCGGGGACCGGAGAAAATACTTTCCCCAGCCATTTACCGGATTCAACCTTGGCAAATTTTTTGCCCTGTTTCACCTTTTTACCGTCATCGGGAAGCTGGATATAAACGATTTCACCTGCCAACTGCTGGGCAAAATCATCCATCCCCATCACCAGCAGATCGCCTTCTTTTTTTACCCAAAAATGATTTTTGTCGTACATCAGATCTTCCGGAACATTATAGCCTTTGTATTCCATACTCGTCTCCTTGCTTTAATTTCAATTGGTTATGGGGAATTTCTATTCGGCATCTTCCATCAACTCGTTTATAAACTCAGTGGTATTGCAAATTCGAATCTTGTCTTTCCGCAGCTTGGCGTTGGACAGGTTGTGTACGCAGGAATTACATTCGGTCACCAGTACATCGGCTTCAAGGGTTAAGGCTTCACCCAGCCGATTCTTAGCCATACCAATGGAATTTTTTGCATACGCACCGCGGGCACCGCCACCGGATCCGCAACACAGGGAGCTGGCATGGTGATGCGCCATTTCGACAAAGTTAGGAGCAATTTTGCGTATGGTTTCACGCGGTTCTTCA
This sequence comes from Desulfobacula sp., assembly GCA_028280105.1. GTDB lineage: Bacteria > Desulfobacterota > Desulfobacteria > Desulfobacterales > Desulfobacteraceae > Desulfobacula. The sequence continues at coordinate 3,197 of JANQML010000220.1, forward strand.
TAGATACCACAATGCCGCCCCAAATCACAAGGATCATGATAGGTGACCTTCAGGTCCGTGATCACGCCCAGGTCAAAATCCTTGAGAAACTGGGATATATGGACCAGGGCAATGCCGTTTTCCTGGAACCGGGCAAATTCTTCTTTGTTTTTAAAGGTTCGATAACAATACGGACAGCCGGTGATAACGGTTTTTGCCCCGGTTGCCAGGATGGTATCGATGTTCTGTTCAGCATAGGACGCATTCATCTTATGCCCCACATCTTCAAGAACGCCGGTGCAGCAGACTTCATCAATGAGGGTATAGTCAACATCCAGGCGGTCCAGCAGGTCAAGGGTGGCCTCTGTTGCCTCGTCTTCACGGTATTGCCCCACGCAGCCGATAAAGTAGACATATTCTGCTTTTTGGTTCCGTTCGCGGTCAAAATCCTCAGGGTCGTCTTCGGCATAAATATTGGTGTGTTTTTGCAAAACTTCGTTCATTCCGGTAAATGCCGGATGACAGGAGCCGATGTTGACCATGTCCTTTCTGGCCTGCTTGATTATCTGCGGCACATCGACACCGGACGGGCAGTTTTCATGACAGGCCGCACAGGTGGTACACTGAAAAAGCGTATCAATCATGTCATCGTTTAAATCGATCTTGCCGTCCATGATCTCTTTGAGCAGGAGCATCTTGCCCCGGGCATTGAATGCCGGGCGTTTGGTGGCACCGTAGACCGGGCAAACCGCCTGGCAATAGCCGCAGCGGGAACACTGCAAAATCTGTTTACGGTATTTTTTTTCAAAATCATATTTGGGTTCCATCTTAACTCACCTCCAGGGCCATCTTGCCGGGATTTAAAATATTGTTGGGATCAAATGCCTGTTTTAGCGTGCGCATCACATCCATCTCCACATCATCGTGTTCCATGGACATAAACGGGGCTTTGGCAATCCCGATACCGTGTTCCCCAGTCAAAGTGCCGTTGAGGTCGATGGAGAGTTGGAACAGCTCTTCCACCGCCTTTTCGGTTCGCGCCACTTCATCCGGATTATAGCCGTCAAAGAGGATCTGGGGGTGCAGGTTGCCGTCACCGGCATGCCCGAATGTGGCAATCTGCAGGTCATACTTTTTCGATATGTCGCCAATACCGCGAAGCAGGTCAGCAATCTTGCCCATGGGTACGGTGACGTCTTCAAGCATAAAATGGGTCTGGATCCGGGCCAGAACCGCATAGGCCGATTTTCTTGCCATCCACAGATCCAGGGCCTCTTCTTTGGATGTGGCCTGCGTTACCTCCAGCGGATTGTTGGCGTTAAAAACATCTATGATCTTTTCAAGCTGGAAATCAGCTTCTCCCTGGGTATATCCATCGGTTTCCACCAGAAGCATGGCATCGACTTCAGGCAGTCCTAAATCCGTATTCTGGTTGATGGCCTGGATGGTCGGCCGGTCCATAATTTCCATAACCGCAGGAATAATACCCGACGACATAATCTGTGTGACCGCGTTTCCCGCGTCTCCGAGTTCATTAAACGTGGCAACGGCAGTGGCGGTGGCAATGGGTTTCGGGTTAATCTTCATGGTAATCTCGGTTACAATGCCCAATGTACCTTCAGACCCCACGATCAGACGGGTTAAATCAAATCCGGAGACGCACTTAATGGTGGAGGAACCGGTCTTCATGACACGGCCGTCAGCCAGTACCACTTCAAGCCCCAGAATATAATCCCGGGTGGTTCCGTATTTGGCGCCCTTCACCCCGCCCGCATTGGTGGCCACATTCCCGCCGAGGGTGCACACGGTTCCGCTGCCCGGATCCGGAGGGAAACAGAATCCGCTGGGTGCAAGCGCCTTATCAAGATCTGCGTAGACAACACCCGGTTCGACAATGGCAAATCGGTCTTCAATACTGATCTTCTTGATTTTATCCATTCGAACCAGATCCAGGACAATTCCCCCCTTAACCGGCACTGCCATCCCGGACAATCCGGTTCCGGCGCCCCTGGGAATCACGGGAATTTTATTCTCATTGGCCAGCTTCATAATCCGGGACACCTGTTCGGTGGTGGTGGCCCAAACGGCACAATCCGGCCGGTGGCTGTGTTCGGATGAGTCATAGGAATATGACACCATATCGATGAGCCGGTCCGTCACGTTCTCTTTGCCCACAATCTCCGCAAGGGCTTTTTTAATATTGTCATCCATGATTTACTTCCTCCATACGGCTTTTATTTTCAGTACAAACCCGATCCATAGCGTATTGGTCCGGAATCGTACGGATTAATGGTGTTCTTTTTTTGTGGCGGCATTCATGGCCATCACCACCGGGGACATAATGATGTGCATCATTTTGCTGAACGGCAGATAGGCGACAAATGCACCGGTGAGTATGGCATGCAGATACCAGACATAGCCATATATATCCGTGATGCCTGTCATTCCGGCGAACAATTTACTCATATAATACCCGATGAATGCATAGCATGCCGGTTCCTGTGCGCCGGTCATGGCAATTCGCATCCCCTCGAGAACAAACCCGACCAGTGCGATTCCGCCGATCAGTGCAAGGGCCAGACGATCCTGCTGGGGCAGCCCGGCAGTCCGGGTTTTATCCGCTTCAAATCCCCTGAAAAAGGCGATTCCGATTCCGATGAGCAGGCACAGTCCCGTCAGATCAAAGACAAAGGCAGTGACCGGATGGTTTTTATCGATAAGGACCCATGCCAGGGGCCAGGATTTCATCCAATTGGTGGTGACAAGTGCAATCACAGCCCAGGTGAACCGGATGACAAACGGCCAGAAAATCAACGCATGGATTGCCCAGCGCCCGGGTGAACGGCGATACAGCCGCCGCTGTAAAAGAACGTCATACCAGAGCGTGGTAACTATGGTTTTCAGCTTGGGAGAAAAAAGGGTTTTCACCGCGTGGATGGCGGCCTTTAAAATATTGCCAACAACATTTGTGCCGGAATCACCGGCAAAACTGCCGGAAAACCAGAGAGATACAAACCCTAGCATCCCAACGGCAAAAACGGCAAGGGCGGATACGGTTGTCACATCTGTGGCGGAGAGCGTGGCGGTATGGCAGGGCATGCACATGATACTTTTGGGTGGCAGGACCATGGCGGCAGCCCCCAGGGAATTTCCGTCAAAGTGGCACCGCACGCATCCGTCCCCGCCCGGCTTCTGTAAATTATGGAGTTTTGAAACCGTTCCCGGTAACGCTGTCCGCTGCCAGAGGATATCATTTGTCTCTCTATCCCGGACCGGCAGCACATCTGCCAGGTGACAGGACTCGCAGGAGACACCGGCATGGGCCTCGTGGGCCACCGACTCTTCATGCGGGGTATGGCACTGGGTGCAGTCTGAAGCGGTTTGCAGATGGTGTTCATACCTGTCGGCCGCAGGGTGACAGATCATACAATCCAGAGAGGCGTGGGGGGTTTGCGCATATTCGTCAACATTCATAACAGGAACAAAGGCCGGCATATCTTTTCCGACAGCATGACATGAGAAACAAAAATCCCGGTTTTTGGCAACCGCATCGGCATCGTTGGGAGAGACTGCCCGATGGCAAGTCAGACATGCCTGATCCCCTTCGGAAAACTCAACCGTTTCGTCCGCATCAACCGAATCCGGAGCCCCTTCATAGTGCGGATCATGGCAGGAGATGCAATTGAAAAACTCATCTGCATCAGTAACTGCCTCGCCCCCGTGTTCCTCATCCTCTTCAATCTGCCCCCTCACATCTTCGTGGCAGTCCAGGCAGGTGTCGGCCTGAAAAAAATCAGACATCTTCTTTCTTACATTGGCAGGGTCGGGATGACGCTCCAGATCTTCAATATCATAGTGGCAGTCCACACAAGACAGATCGCTGTGAATGGATTGAGCAAAACGGGCGGTATCGATTCGCCAGCCCGCAGATGTGGAAGAGACGGTAAAAAAAAGAATTACGGCACATGCCGCCAGGCCCGGGAGTATACGAATCTTGGTTTTCATCGTTTTAAGCACCATAAGATTACCTGAATTAAGTGTTTGTCCCACTGTGTCCGTTTCTGTCCCAAAAATCGAACACCGATAAAAAATCAGACATCTTCTAAATAAAAATTATTTGGTCATACCAATTATAGCTCTGGGTTGTCAACCCTAGTTTTTTATAAAAATTTCATACTTACAATTATAATAATATATATGAAATCGTATCCTTTCTGATAGTATAGATACCCATATCATTCAAATTATTCGTTGATTTGTATATTGGTAATACCAATCTTAATCTTTCAAAAAAAATCCAACTTAACAGTATGTTATGCCGATATTTAAGGTTTTTTAAACGGCCACCTGTTTTTAATACCAATGAATGATAAACCGCGGTCTTTTTTTTAAATCCAGGAAAGTCCGTCCGGATTTTAAAAATCACGGTACCCGTCCCCGGCAAGGGCAGCCAATTGTTTTATGACGCCCCACCAGACCAGGGGGATGAGGACAAATATGGAGATTCCGATTGATCCGAGAAGAAAACGGTATCGTTTTAAAACAGCATGATACCGCCTCTCATCCCCGGCAGAATTTTTTGCTTTCTTTTTATAAGTATTCAAAACAATATCGGAGATCACAGAAAAAAGGGTGATGGGTATGGCAATAAACAGGACATTCACCCGGTAATCAAACCATTCAAAACTATTAAAAATCTCAGCGGCAATCACACCGAATCCAAACCAGGTCAGGGTAAGTAGAATAATCCGAGCCATATCCAAATCCTTTTCTATAGTGGTTGTCAAAATAACGTTCCGATTCAGTTTCTGATGCTAGGGGTTGAACAGCAAATGACGCCAAGACTGTCAGCCCTTTCAGAGAGCTTGACATTATCAAGACCTTTTTTCGGAATATATTTTTGTCATTTGCTATATTATTAAACCTGAAATACCGGTCTCTCAGTCCCGGTTCATGCCGACGTCTTGTAAAGTCAAACACCCCTGCCCTTGAATCCGTGCCAGGCCAATCGAATCAATCGAATTGCTCAAATTGTTTCAGATAGATGATCAATGCCCCGGACTGAGATTTTTTTTTATTTTCCCATTCATACCAGAGGATAACCCCCTGCTTTTTCATGACAAGCGCCAGGTCTTCCACCACATCCGGCAATACCGGCCCCATCAGGGAACGCCTGCCTTTTCCCACGATGACACGAAGGGTAAAATATCCCTGTTCTTTATGGGTCTGAATAAAGGAACGGGCCATGGCCTGTGCTCTCTGGGCGGTATACCCATGGAGATCGAGTTGTTTTTCAACAGGCGGGTACCGTTTCAGCCTTTTTTTAAGCGACATCGGTTTGGGCCGCCCTCCCCGCTTTTCAGGTATCTGCTTAAATGACCGATCCAGCAAGGCCTCAAAATCGTCCTCTTCTTCAGGCCGTTCCGGCAGCCGGGTGCCGGGACCGGGATCCGGTTCAAAGATTCGATGGGTATCAAGGCTGGTCCCGTTTACACCGGGAGAATTTTGATCGGTGCTGCCGGGTCCGTCATCCGGGTTTTCAGACATGAAGGCCCTTAAAAAATCCTCATCTGAATGAAGCTTTAATATACCGTTTTTACGCCGTTTTTTACCTTTTTTTGCCATAAAACCATCATATCTCATAAACTTGTAAGATTCAAGAAATTCAAGGCGCGGATTAATTGACATAACCCCATTGGCCTGCTATTGTCAACTTCATGATAAAAGGGACTATTGTAGAGTACATTGATCAGCAGAAAATCATTTCAGCTGTTATATTAAAAGAAAATAAAGGCAGACTCAAACTACTCAATGAGAACAACCGGGAAGTCAACTTTTCTGAGAAAAGGCTTTCCCATGTCTCACAGGTGTGCATGGATACGTCCGTTTCAAGGGATTCAATCGTCAAAGAGCTGAAAACCCTGGCATTAAACCGAAAGACCCTGTCCGGACAAATCGATATAAAAGAATTATGGGAGCTTCTGCACGAAGAATCCGGTGAAATTGACATATCAACCATGACCCTTTTCTGTTTTGATCCGCCCCTGACAGCCGACCATGAAGCAGCCGTTATACGGGCCTTTTTCAATGACAGACTCTATTTCAAATTCAATAAGTCCGTTTTCACGCCGTTTACCCCGGATCAGGTGGACGCCAAAAGACGCGCCATCAAAAAAGCGGAAAAACAGGACCGCCAGATCCAGGAAGGTGCAGCATGGGTCAATGATATTTTAAACCGCAAAAACGGCTCATATGCCCGTGTTGCCCCCCAGGTGATAGATATTTTAAAATCCTATTTCCTGTTTGGAAATGATTCCGAAAACCCTTTTGTTGCAAAGAATATTATCAAACGATCCGCACTCAATTCGGTTGAGCAACTCTTTAATGTTTTTGTAAAGGCAGGGGTCTTTGACGAAGATGAAAACATTGCCCTGTTGTCCCTGCAGATTCCCACCCAATTTTCAAAATCGGTTGTACAGATTGAAAAACAGCTCAGACAGACACAGCCCCGGTTCGAATCAGATCCGCTGAGGCAGGACCTGACCCATCTTCCCTTGATCACCATTGACGGTCAGTCCACCCTCGACTTTGACGATGCCATCAGCCTTGAAAACACGGAAACCGGTTACAGGCTGGGCATCCATATTATAGACGTGGCAGCCTATATCCAATCGGATGATCCCATTGATCTGGCCGCCCGGGAAAGGGCAAGTTCCATCTATATGCCCGATGACAAGCTGCCCATGATTCCGCCCGGGCTTTCCGAAGATCTGTGCAGTCTCAGGGAGAGTGAAATCAGGCCCGGCATCAGCACCCTGATTAATATGAACCGGTTTTTTGAAATTCAGGACTACCGGATTATACCAAGTATCATCAAGGTTCATCATCAGATGAGTTATGCCGAAGCCAACTTGCTGAACGGCAAAAACGACCCGGTGACCACCCTGTATAAGATTGCAACCACCTTGAGAGACAAACGCCTCAAAGCCGGCGCCATCCAAATCACCCTGCCCGAAGTCAATGTCTGGATAGAAGATAATAAGGAGATCGGATATTCAAAAATAGACCGGGAAAATCCCTCCCGTATGCTGGTGTCGGAAATGATGATCGTTGCCAATTCCCTTATGGCGGAATTTTTGTCCTCCCACGGTATGCCGGCGGTCTTCCGGTCTCAGGCGCCACCCAAAGAACGCCTTTTCTCAGGCATTGAAACCTCTTTGACCCTGAACTTCATGCAGCGGAAACATCTGAGCCGCGCCATTATCGGTACCTTGCCGGAGATGCATGCCGGACTCGGGGTAAAGGCATATGTCACGGCCACCTCCCCCATCCGCAGATACCATGACCTGTTGACCCAGCGCCAGATCAAGGCTGTTTTCGGCTACCACGCCGCCTATTCAAAAGATGAACTGGAACAGATCCTCCAGACCATCTCCATCCCCCTTGCCAATACCGGACGGATCCAGGCCCAGCGGAAACGCTACTGGCTGACCAAATATCTGGAATCCCAGAAAAATGAAACCTATGAAGCCCTGGTGCTGGATCATTACAGGGATTACTACAACGTTCTGTTAAAAGAGTTTATGATGGAGGCCAAACTGCCGTCCGCCGGCATCAAACTCAAATACGGGGACGTCATACGGGTAACGATCCAGCACGCCGATGCCAGGCGGGATCAAATCACCCTGTTTGCCTGATCTCCATCGGCAACTCAACCTTTTTTCTCTCATATTAACACATCGTATCAACCGTCCCCGCCTCTGTGGGGTATGGTTCATTAAAGATGCCCTCTCCTCTTCGGGTAAATTAAATCTGTTCACCCGGCCTGAGCAACCGCTGACAAAGGTTGCCTGAAACGACGGACCGGATTTGTTTTACAGCATCGCCATCTGCCAGCAGATTCCTGCAACCGCGCCCAAGGGAACCATATAGTGAACAGGCAGATGATACTTTTGCAGCAGAACCAGGGAAACCACGGCAGATATGATGGCAAACAGATCCGGACCGGCACCTTCCGGCAACATCACCTTGTATCCGAACCAGACGGCAAGATTGAGAATCACGCCCACCACCGCAGCTGTAACCCCGGAAAGTGCGGCCTGAAACCGTTGGTTTTGAGCCATGACCTCGATAAACGGGGCACCGGCAAATATAAAGAAAAAACAGGGCAGAAAGGTCACATAGGTCGTAACCAGACCCCCTAAAATTCCGGCGGTTAACGGTGTCAATCCGCCCGGCAGATGCCATGCACCCAAAAAGCCGACGTACTGGGTCACCATAATTAAGGGGCCGGGTGTGGATTCGGCAAGCCCCAGACCGATCAGCATCTGCTCCATTGTCAGCCACCCGCTGGCAACCCCCACATCGGTGATATAGCTTAATACGGCATAAGCGCCGCCAAACGTCACAAAGGCGGCTTTGGTAAAGAACAGGGCCATCTGTGACAGGGTGCTGTTGCCCCCGGTCCAGAGCCAGATGCCGGCAACCACCACCAGCCACAGCCCCAGACAGGTAAAAAAGACCTTAACAACATGGCGCCAGGACGGCATCTTTATCGTTGACTTCGGTTCGGATTCATTCGCCATCAGACACTCGTCTGTATCCGGATCAACGGTTCCGGTGCAGAACACCCCGGGGAATCTCCTCTGCAACAGCAGCCCGCCCAGTGCCGCGGCCCCTACGATAAAGGGAAACGATATGTTTAAAAAAAAGATCCCGATAAAGGCAAAGGCGGCAAATCCGTACATCAAACGAAGTTTTAACGCCTTTTTACTGATCCGCAGCAAGGCTTCTATCACCACGGCCACGACCACGGGCTGAATGCCGTAAAACGCCGCAGCAATAAGGGGAACATCAATGTGGGCGACCGCAAGATAGCTGAGAAGCAGCATCACAAATACGGAAGGGACCACAAACAGGGCACCGGCAACGATTCCCCCCAATTTTCCATGCATCCGCCAGCCGATATAGGTTGCCAGCTGCTGGGCTTCGGGTCCGGGAAGGAGCATGCAGAAATTCAGCGCCCTTAAAAACTGATTCTCACTGAGCCAGCCTCTCCGCTCTACCGTTTCCTTGTGCATAATGGCAATCTGCCCTGCCGGGCCGCCAAAGCTGATAAATCCCAATTTGGCCCAGAATTTCAATGCATCTTTGAATGGGATGGATGTTGGTTTCATTGATCTCTCCGTAGCAGATGGGGTACCTATCATTCATTCGTAAAAGAGCCGACCGGTCAAACCGTCAATTCGATATCCTTCCGCATATCGACCGATGCAAACAACGCCGCTATGATGCAAATCGACTATGGCTAAAAATGCATCCCATATTCCTTGCTGTCAAGTTGGAGAGACCAGGACCTGAAAATTAGGTGTGATCGCCCTGGAAAAACATCTCTTTTTTAAACGATATAGACGGCTGTTAGAGTTCATACGCATCCCGGAACCGGTTCACGGCCCTGATTTTTTTTGCAATGGCAAGGGCGGTTTCCCGGTTGTCCGCCTGCACGGAAGCGTAACTGATGGACGGCCATATGCCCTGGTTTTCAATGAGTTCCGCCAGCATCTCGTCCAGAAACCCAACAATGCGGCCGGCGTCCCAGGCTGTCAGGGCCCTGCCGGAAATCGCCGCCGGGTAAGGATAACCCGGCACCCGGTACTGGCTGGCCGCTTTAACGGCGTCAATGCTTTCACCCACCCCAAAAAATGCCGTGTAAAGGGCTTTATCCCGCTTCCGGCTCTCAACATCATTGGGAAGTCCCATAAACGTAAAGCTATTGGATGCAAGCTCTGCGCCGATGCGCCGCTGAACCGCCAGAACAGCGGGATAGATATGGGTGTAGTAGGTATCCGGGCTCATCATGCCCGGGGCAAGGAATATCTCGTTTAAAATGGGGTACCGCAGGCCTGTTTTCAGCAGGTGCCGGCCCAGGTAGGCGGATAACTCCGTGGTAAAGGCCATGCAATCCAAAAAGAACGCCGTATCACTCACCACGCTCAACAGGGTCTCCTCAAGCCCGTGGAGAAAACAGACCAGGGAAAACGGGCCCAGGAAGCTGGCTTTCAGGTGGTGGGTATCCCCTATCCGGTCGCAGATCAGGGAGATGGACTCCAGGTAGGTGGCAAAATAGCCGGCCGGGTGTTCCGGCACCTTCATTTTCAGGAGATCGGATTTGTTCCGGATGGGCCCGGAAACATTGCCGGGAAAATTTTCACCGGCAAATTTCCACTCCACGCCCAGCTCAGGTCCTGCCCCGTAAAAAATGTACCCGGTGGAAACAATATTGCAGTCCACCTCAAACTCTTGGATGAACCGGAGATTCAGATCAGCGCAAAGCGCCGGTTTTTGAAGGTAGTCTTCCACTGTGGCCCCGTAGTACTGGCACATAAAGGTATTGGAATTGATCACTGTAACGGGCAGCTTGTCGGGCTTTAACCCCCTCATACATCTGGACACCCTTTCACGGGGGGTCAGCAACGGTTTGGTCATGGGTTTATATTACTCCTAATTGCATACCGGTTGTTTCAATGTTCTATACCTTGCCCCGAAGCTTGAGAAACTCATGGAGCAGGGCTCCGACCTTGCCGCAGTACTGGGGATCTTTTTCGGAATATTCATCCACCACATCCAGGGAGTACTGCTGCATGGCTGCCACTGCTTCCGGTTCCAGTTCCACCACCTCTCCCTTGTACTCGGATTTGAATTTCTCCAGATCAATGAAGTCGTTGTACCGGAACCAGGCATTGGCATCGGCACTGGTGGCAAGGGTGGCATCCAGCAAGATCTGGCGGATATCTTCGGGCAGGCCGTCCCATGTTTTTTGGTTCACAAAGATTTCGCCCATGGTCTGCATGGCAAGGTTTGGCTGGACAATATAGTTTGTCACCTCCTGGAATTTCATCTCCCAGGCCGCTGAAATACCGGCCCAGTGGGCACCGTCACACACCCCGGTTTGCAGGGCCTGGTAAAGTTCCGATCCCGGGAAATAGACCGGGGTGGCCCCCATCTTTTTAAACACCAGGGACGGGATACCGGTGCTGCGGACCTTAAACCCCTTAAAATCCGCCACGGTTTGGATGGGCTTTTTTGACCAGAGTGTAATGGGGCCGCATGCCACTGGCCCCAGCAGTTGAACCCCGTGCTCATTGTAGGCCTGGCGGATAATATCCAGGGCCCCCATATGGGTCATGAAAAACCACATCTCTTCAAAACTGTTCCAGGTGAACAGCTGGCCGTTGAGATGACCGGCCACGGGCAGCTTTCCGATCCAATAGGCCGGCCACAGCAGGCTGATGTCAAAAACCCCCCGGCCCACGGCAGACAACACATCCTTGGTGGGGACGATGGTGTTGGGCGGCAAGGCCTTGATGACCAGCTCCCCGGCCGTGGCCTTTTCCACCCGGGCCGCAAAATCCTTGTAGAGTGAATAATAGGCCACGCCCGTGGGCCAGTGGGTCTGCATCCGCCATACCATTTTTTTGGGTTTGGCACTGGCCGGCCGGGTCAATACGGTGGCGGCACCGGCCATGGCAGCCGCAGCCGCCGCACCTGTTTTAAGTACGTTTCGCCGGGAAATTTTTTCTTCCATAGGTTCCTCTCTTTTCTCCAGGGGTAAACATGTAAAACGCCGGAGACCATGAACCATCCCCGGCTGTCACTAGTAACTCTAGCCCTTTGTCACCATGAGCGCGGGCAGGTAGACAATCAGCTCCGGAAACAGGATCATCAGGACCTCACAGAACAGCATCAGGGCAATAAAGGGAAATACGCTGGCGTAGATGGTGCGCATGTCGGTTTTGGGGCTAAGTGATTTTAAATAGAAGAGGTTATAGCCAAACGGCGGGGTAATATAACCGATACACAGGTTCACCTGAAACAGCACTCCGAACCAGATGGGATCAAACCCCAACTGCTGGACAACCGGATAAAAAATCGGCAGGCAGAGCAGGATGATGCCCATGGGATCCAGAAACATGCCCAGCACCAGAACAAACAACTGCATCAACAGGAATAAAACCCAGCGGTTCACCTCCAGGCCGGCCAGCAGTTCCTGCACAAAATAGACACCGCCGCCCCCGCTGTACACCGCCACAAATCCGGCTGCGCCAAACATGATCCATAAAACCATACCGGTGATGGCAGCCGTGGTATGGCTCACCTCTTTGAAAAAAGCCCAGTTGAACTCCCCCCGCAACGCCACGGCCAGGGCCACGGCCAACGCCCCTACAGACGCAGCCTCCGTGGGAGTGGCAACGCCTAAAAATATGGTGCCCAGTATGGCCGCGATAATGAGTGCGGGCAGGGAAACCGATTTCAAGGCGTTTAACTTTTGCTTGAAGCTGACCGTCTCGTCCATGGCCGGACACAGGGTAGGATCAAGATAGGAACGGACCAGGATGTACAGGATGAACGAGGCCAGGATGATGAGCCCGGCTGCCAGCCCCCCGGCAAATAGCTTGCCGATTGACTGACCGGTCATCATGCCGATGACGATCAGGGTGATGGACGGGGGAATCAATATGCCAAGGGTGCCGGCAGAGCCGATGGTACCGAAAATCACGGACGCCTTATACCCTTTTTTGCGCATGGGGGGCATGCCCACCAGACCGGCCGTTACCGTGGATGCAGAGCAGTTGCCGGTCATGGCGCTTAGGGCAGCCGCAAAAAAACACGACCCCACGGCCAGTCCGCCGCGAAGGGGGCCGGACCAGAGGTAAAACGCCTCATACATATCCTCGGCTATTTTGGATTTGGACAGGGCCACACCGATGAAAACAAAAAACGGAATGGCCGTGAGCAGCAGCATCCACATATAGTTGAAAACACCGGTGACAATGGGCATGAACCCGTCAATACCGTACAGGAGAAACCCGGCAATCACGGCCACTCCACCCAGGGCAAAACTCAGGGACACACCGGCCATTACCGCGAGAATCAACCCGCCGAACATTCCCAGGGACAGCAGCAGTTCAGGACTCATCTTTATCTCCTTTAATCAGGTCAGCCACGGACCGTATAAACATGGCAAGCCCCTGGAGCATGATAAGAACCGCACCGGCAAACAGGATAAATTTCACCGGATAGACCGGATGGGCCAGTGCCATTTCATCGGCCTCCCGCAATTGCCACGACTCCAGAAAAAACAGCCATCCCTCCCGGATGAGCACACTGCTCCACAGCAGTAAAAATCCGTAATTCAACAGATCAAACACCTTGCGCACCCGGAAAGGGTATTGGTTAATCACCAGGTCAATGCGGACATGACCGTCCTGGACAAGGGTGTATGCCCCCACCAGAATAAAGTAGCTGCCGAAAATGCGCTGGGAATACCCATGGGCCCAGACCGTGGGCGCATTGAAAAAATACCGGGACAGCACCTCCCAGGCCAGCATGGCAGCACCGATCCAGAGCAGATACGAAACCGACTCGCCAACGATTCGACTGGTTTTATCAATGACTGACAGGACTCTTTCCATGATTTGCCTCTCTATCTGGTGTTTTATCCGGCATACCACAGACAACCCCGGGACTGTAAATCAGTGAAACCGGTAAAAAATGTCATCCCTTCCCCATTGGCCGCAGCATTCTGCCTGATGGGCCTGTCAGGCAGACAGGGACGCCACTGCCCTGAGACACAATGGACTGACGCGTCCGATATCAATGGCCATCTGCCCTGGGAATGGTGAAAGGTTCCGGTTTCCGGGGCACCCGGGCATCCAATGCCCGTTGGGGATGTGTAGGTGAAATCCTACAATCGATCACCTGTTTTGCTGACCCTTATTCCGGAATTGCGAAACTTGTAAATAGGAGATGTCAATGGTAACGTAAACCATACACGGTAAAAAAAACATAAGGTTATGGCAATGATGCTCCAGACGACGAAATACGGTAACATCGGACCGGGCCCGGCATATCTGATCCGGTCAGTGGTGATCCTGGGGCTGTTGTGGGGAACGGCTTACGCGGAAACAATACGGGCCCGGCTCGTACACGAAAGTATTGAAAAAACGGTTCAGACCGCCGGAGACCCACTGACTCCCGGCCTGGTCATGGAAAAGGTGGACCAGGCCTGCCGCATTCTTGAAAGAGAGGGAGAGGCCGCGTTCCAATATTTCCACGGCAAAGACAGCCCCTTTATCTTTTCCGGCACTTACCTGTGGGTCCACACCCTGAAAGACAGCAAAATGAAGTTCCATCCCATCAATCCCAGCCTGGAGGGAAAGCACTGGCTTTACATGAGAGATATCAAGGGAAAGCTCTACTTTGCCCAGTTCAACGAGGTGGCGGTCCGGGAAAACGGGGGATGGGTGGAGTACTACTGGCCCAGGCCCGGCCAGCGCAAACCCCTGCTCAAAGTGACCTATGTGAAAAAGTGCGTGCACAACGGCATCGAATATGTGGTAGCCTGCGGTATATACGGCCTTTCCGTAAAGGATGTAAACCGGATAATGGGGACCGATGGGCCATAGTATTAAAAGACAACTGGTATTTCTCTCCCTGTTCAACATCACCATCATGCTGGCCATCCTGTCGGTTACGTTCTATCTTTTCAACATTGTCGAACGGGTCCGGCAAAACCAGGCTGCCGCAGACCGCATCGTCAAGGTGATCCAGCAAGCCCGTATTGCGGAAAAAGCCTACCGGCAGTACTATGTTGACGAGTACCGCCACATTGTATTCCAAAAAACAGCCCAGGCCAAACAACTCCTGCCCGGGAACAGACCGGATCTTGAACCCCAAGGCGGCAACACCGTCATGGACCTGATCCTGTTGTACGAGGATATTTTTTCCGGGATGATTGCCTCCCATGAGCAGCATGAGGAACTGAACCGGGAAATTGAAGACACCATGAACCAGGTTCAGGCCGGCACCAAAGTCTTTATGGACACCATCAACGAACGGCAGTTCAACGCCCGAACCCTGCAAAACAGTGCATTGGACCAGATGGAGCTGGGCCTGCTCTCCCCCCTGCAGGACGTCAATTACCTCTCCCTGCTGCTCCTGCTGAGCCACCAGCGGTTTTTACGGACCAACAATACCGGCCATCTTCTGGAATTTGACGATTACTTCAACGATTTTGGCCCGGGATTGCTGGGGGCCATCCGCCAGGGGGCAGCCTATCTGGGGAATCCAGACTACCAGCAGTTGATCCGGCGCATCAAAGGGGATCTTAAAACCGCCCGGCACCTCATCGGCCAATCCCAGGCCCTTATGGAAAAGGAAGAAAAAAAGGTCCTGGAACTGGATCGGATCGGCGGGGACCTTGAAGAGCAGACCGGGCAAATGCTGACCCGGGCCATGACAGACTCCAACGAGGCAAAGCTGACCGCCGTCCGCATCGCCATTCTGATTTTCGTGGCCGGCAGCGGTCTGATTATCTCCATCAGCGTCTATCTCATTCAGTCCATCAACCGCCCCCTTAACCGCCTGGTGGAGGCATCCAATGCCATCAGCCAGGGAGACTTAAAGGTCAATATACCCCAGACCCGGCACACGGAATTCACAACCCTGGCCAATGCCTTCAACAATATGATCTCAAACCTGGGCAAGGCCCTGGACAGCCTGGAAAAAGAGGTGTCCGAGCGGCGGAACGCCGAAAAAAAGCTGAAGAAACTCTCCCACAGGATTATCCTGAATCAGGAAATGGAGCGGGCTGCCCTGGCCCGGGAGCTGCACGATGAAGTCGGCCAGGTGCTCACCGCATTGAAAATCGATGCGGTATGGATAAAGAAAAATGGGGGAACCGATCATGGCAGGCGCATGAAACGGATCCAACAGATGTGCGATTTCATCGACAAGTCTTTTGATGACATCAAGGGACTGGCCCTGCGGTTAAGGCCAAAGGTCCTGGACGATATGGGGCTTTCCATTGCCCTGCGCTGGCTCTGTAAAGACTTCCAGGCCCGGAACAAAGTGGTGTGCAAGGTGAATATCCAGGATTTGCAGATTCAAAGCGATATTGTTTCCACGGCCCTGTACCGCATTGCCCAGGAGAGCCTCACCAATGTGATGCGCCATGCCAATGCCACACAGGCCCGCCTGAGCCTGCTGGAAACAGAGTCCGACGGCCTGGTCCTGACGGTTGAGGATAACGGAAACGGATTTGATCCCAATGGCATCCGGGAAAAAGAGGCCCTGGGAATGGCCGGCATGATCGAAAGGGCGGAACTGATCGGGGCCTGTCTGGCAGTTGACTCCTCCCCCGGCCAGGGCTGCCGGGTCCGCCTTCACATGAAACACCCCCATAAAAAGGACACCGTTACATGATACGCGTAATGCTGGCGGACGATCACAGTATCGTGTGCACCGGGCTTCGGAGCCTGATAGAGGACTGTGAGGATATGGTGGTGGCAGCCGAGGCCACTGACGGGAACATGACAGTGGAAAAGGCCCTTGAAACCAAGCCGGACGTCCTGGTTCTGGACATTTCCATGCCCGGCCTGGACGGCCTGGAAGTGGTCAGTCAGCTCAAGGCCCTGACCCCCCGCATCAACATCATCATCTTAAGCATGCACGAAGAAGAGCATTGCGTCATCGAGGCACTGGAATTGGGCGCCAAGGGCTATGTGACCAAACGGTCCGCACCGGACGACCTGATCCGGGCCATCCGGAAAATCCATGCAGGCGGCCATTTCCTCAGCCAGAAAGCATCGGAAATCCTGGCATACCGGGTCTCTCTGGACCCCGTGGCTCTGGACCCCATCGCAAGTCTGTCAAGCCGTGAAAAACAGGTCTTGCACGGTCTGGCAACCGGAAAGACCATTGGAGAGCTGTCAACCATGCTGGGGTTGAGCGACAAAACCATCAGCACCTACCGCTCCCGCCTCCTGAAAAAACTGGGGCTGAAAAACAACGTGGAGCTGGCGCTGTTTGCGGTGCGCAACCGTATTATCAATATCTGAAATGCCCCCGCGGACACAGACAGACTCCGGGGTATTTTTTTACCTTTGAGACGTTATCAACACCTGTGCTTTGTTCTTGATAATCTGTTTACACCTTGCTATATTCTGCTTGGCAAAAAGGATGGTCCTATCCTTCCCTCTTGAAACAAAGGCTCCTTTTTTCCACTACTGATTCGACGACGGGGAAGTGATAGAACGGATGAATGAAAAGATGAATTCCAACTCAACGAAGCAACAATCCCGGCTGCGCAGTTTCATCGAAAATGCAAAGGTTCAGAACTCCATTATTGCCCTGATTCTTTTTAATGCCATGTTACTCGGCCTGAAAACCTGGCCGGAAGCCATGGCGCTGGCCGGTGGGGTTATTACCGGCCTGGATCAAATAATTCTGGCGATCTTCGTGCTGGAGATCGGTATCCGTCTTTATGTTTATCGGAGCGCATTCTGGCGGGACCCCTGGAGCCTGTTTGATTTTGCCGTTGTTGCCATCGCTCTTTTGCCGACTGCTGGTCCGTTATCCATCTTGCGCACATTGCGTGTGCTGCGTGTGCTGCGGCTGCTCTCCATGGTGCCTTCGATGCGGCGGGTGGTGGGAGCCTTATTGGCGGCGATTCCCGGGCTGGGTTCTATCGCCCTCTTACTGATGATCATCTATTACGTGTTTGCGGTGATCGCGACCAATCTTTTTGCAGCATCGTATCCGGAGTGGTTCGGCCACCTGGGCCGCTCGCTCTATACCCTGTTTCAGATTATGACGCTGGAAAGCTGGTCGATGGGGATCGCCCGTCCCGTCATGGAGACCTTCCCCTATGCATGGGCATTTTTTGTCCCCTTTATTGCGGTGGTGACCTTCACCATACTCAACCTGTTCATTGCGATTATCGTCAATGCCATGCAGAGTTACAGCGAACAGGAGCATCAGGAGACGGTGGCCGTGGTTGAGCATGTGCGGACGCACATTGAAGCCGACTTACATGCTGAAATCGGCACCCTGCGGCAGGAGATTCGGGAGCTGAAACTGCTGTTGCAACAGAACAGAAAAACCTGAACCTGACAAATTCCCGGGATAAGGTTTACCTCAACGTTGCATAAAAATTTTATCATAAAAGATGAAATCAGTTGGCGGTACAACAAACGCTTTGAATTTAAAGATGCTTTCAAGACTTCATCATAA
>JANQML010000221.1 GCA_028280105.1 Desulfobacula sp.
TACAGGGGGCGGAAATGCAGTCAAATCCGGTTAGCGGCCTGGGGGTTTTTATGTCGTCAAAGGGAAAGTGTTTTTTCTGATAGGGCCGCTGCTGCCTGACATCTTTGGCATATCGGTTCAGATTGTCCAGAGCGGCTGAGGCCTCATCTGTTTTACCGGAACCGGTCGTGATGAATTCAAAAATACTTGCGGCTTTTTTCTCTTCAAAGGCCGTCCGCGTCTGATCCAGATACTGGGACAACCGGCCGTATCCGCCGGGTTTCAGGATATCCGAACAGACGGTGACCGGCTTGAGCCCGCAGGAAAGAATCGTTGGCAGGTTAAAACAGTCGGCACCGGCGGAAAAAGAGATATCCAGCTTCCCGTCGAACGCCTGTTGAAGCTTGGCGGCCAGGTTCATGCTGATGGCATGCAACGGTCTGCCGCTCATATAAACCATGGCCTCGTTTTCCGGCAGCAGATCCTGGTTGTTTGTGGTTTCAAGAGTATTGGTCAGTTTCAGGTTGAACTCGACCCCGGCGGTTTCAGCCTCTTTTAAGAGGTTCTTGATCAATGTGATGCCGTCATCGTACTTTAAATCATGATCAAATGCCAGATCCGGAACCGTTACCCCAAACCCCAGATCCGTGTTCAGAATCTGCCTTAGATCCCGGGCCCCCAAAAGGGTGGGGTTCAACTTGATCGTGGTGTTCAGTTTCCGTTGGGAGATAAAATAGGAACCGATCTTTTCAATCTCCTCCGGCGGACACCCGTGCATGGTGGAAATGGTGATATTATCGGAAACGGCTGACGGGATCTCCAGATCGGCTGCTTCGGGAAAAATTGCAGCGGCCCGGGCCAGCTTTTCAGCAATTTTCTCTTTGGAATCGGCCATGGCATCCAGGAACTGCTGGACGGAAGGACTTAATATTCCCTCCAGGTTATATCCCACGCTCATGTTAAAGATAAAACCGGGTTCTGAATCGTCTCCGATGTGAAGAATTTTCTTTAAAATATGGATGGCCACCAGGGCATTGAGGTATTCATCAAAAGACCGGTCCAGCTTCAGCTCCTGGGACCATTCACAATTATATCCCTCGTCCCGCATACTGATGCAGGGTTTGGTGATCTCCAGTTCATCCAGTACCTGGACGGTTTTCAGCTCCATATACCGGGCGCCTGTCAGCCAGGCGGCAATGAGGTTCTGGGACAGTTGGGTATGGGGACCGGCCGCCACCCCAAGGGGAGTTTCCAGCAATCGGTTATACCGTGTCATCCTGAAACAATCGGCTTGTGACGGACGGAAAAATAAAGAGGTTGGTATCCCGAAAATGGTCCCGGTTTTTTCTTCTTTTTTTATCCAGTGCAGCAGCCTTTCAAAAGGCAGGCAGGTAAACGTATCGCTCATAACTTCCCCCGTTGCGGTTCAAGGCTGCCTCTAATTGCTTAGAAGCAGCCTGAATCCAAATTAAAATTTACGTTTTGCAGCTCTTTCCACCAGCTGAGTCAAGGTCTGCGACGGATTGTCAAACTTGCTCAAGAAGATCATGGCGGCAATCACATAGGGTTTGTATCCGGCCTGGATATACTGGGGTACCCGGTACTGCTCGAATACGTCGGCGGCCACCTCTCCCTCTTCACAGCTGACACCGGTGATATCCGCGGGCAGGCAGTGCATGTAAAGGGCTTTGCCGTCTTTTGTCCTGTTCATCAGATCCCGTGTGCATTCCCAGGATACGAACCGTTTATTGTTTTCCAGGCATTTTGCCTCAAGGTCTTTGAGTCCGGCGTCGTCACCTGCTCTGAGCAGTTCGGTTCTCTGCTCCATGACGGCATAGGGTGCCCAGGATTTGGGATAGACGATGTCGGCGCCCTCAAAGGCATCTGCCATGGAGTCGGCAATTTCAAAGGACCCGCCGTTCTCTGCCGCATTTTTCTTTGCCACATCCACTACCTCGTCCATGACATTGTACCCTTCGGGATAGGCAAAAGAGACATCCATGCCGAACCGGGTCATCAATCCGATGACACCCTGGGGAACGGAGAGGGGCTTGCCGTAAGAGGGAGAATAAGCCCATGTCATGGCGATCTTCTTTCCTTTCAGGTTTTCCATGCCGCCAAAGGTGTTGATCAGGTGAAGGGCATCCGACATGGTCTGGGTGGGATGGTCGATATCGCACTGCAGGTTGACCAGGGTGGGACGCTGGGGAAGGACATTTTCATCAAACCCGGCCTGAACCGACTCTGCCACCTCTTTCATGTAAGCGTTTCCGGCGCCCAGGTACATATCGTCGCGAATACCGATTACATCGGCCAGAAATGAGACCATATTGGCCGTTTCCCTGGCGGTTTCGCCATGGGCAATCTGGGATTTGCCCTCATCCAGGTCCTGTACGGTTAGACCGAGAAGGTTACAGGCGGACGAGAATGAAAACCGGGTCCGGGTGGAATTGTCTCTGAACAGAGAGACGGCCAGGCCGGAATCAAAGACCTTTGAAGAGATATTATTATCTCTCATGGCCCTTAAAATCTGTGCGATCTGAAAAACAGCCTTGAGTTCATCTTCCGATTTTTCCCATGTCAGAAGAAAGTCATTTGATACCATATCCGCGGTATTCAAACTTTCAAGTGATTTAATCTGTTCGATAATTTTTGTATTATCCAATTTTTCCTCCGTTATTTTTATAGGTTGTATTCACTTTGTTTTCTTTTAATAAATCTGCCGAATCCTTTTTGGCCGGTAAAAACACCGTTTTTAACCACCACCTCTCCTCTGACCATGGTCAACACCGGCCAGCTGTTGACCCGGATCCCCTCATAGGGGGTATAATCCACATTTTCGTGCAGCATGCCATGGGAAAGGGTTGTATTTTTCCGGGGATCCATCAGGACAATGTCGGCATCCGCGCCCGCTTTGATGATCCCTTTTTTCGGATAGAGCCCCATGATCCGTGCCGGATTTTCCGATACCAGGCGGCAGAACCGGGTTAAATCGGTTTCCAGGTCCTTTACCAGGCCGGAAAACATCAGCGGAATCCTGGCCTCAACACCGGGGGCACCGCCCGGGCATCGGGTGAAATCGTCTTTGGCCAGTTGTTTTTTTAATTTAAAATCAAAAGGGCAATGATCCGTGCCAACGGTTGAAATGGTCTCATCTTCAAGCCCCTGCCACAGGGCGGCCTGATCCGTTTTGCTCCGCAGCGGCGGGCTCATGACATATTTCAGACCGCCGTGATCGTCTTCCCGGTAGGCGTCCTCATCCAGAAAGAGATACTGGGGGCAGGTTTCGGCAAAAACCGCCCGGCCGGACTGCCTGGCCGCCTTCACCGCTTCAAGGCCCTGCCGCGTGGTCAGATGGACAATGTAAAGCGGGGCATTGTTTACGGCGGCAATATCGATCACCTCCCGTACCGCCTTGGCCTCGGTCTCGTTGGGCCGGCTCAGGGCATGATAGATCGCATCTGTCTTTCCCGCTTCCTGAAACTCACGGCGCAGCCGGTTAATCATGGTGTCATCCTCGGCATGGACAGCGATCAGCACCCCGCTTTTTTGTGTGACTTCAAAGAGCCTCGCCAGCATATCCGACGAAAACATATGCCCGTAGGTCATATAGGCTTTCATGCTGGTGATCCCCTGATCGGCCAGCCGCGGAATATCCCGGAGCACCTCTTCGTTAAGATGCTGGAGAACACCGTGAAAGGCATAGTCGATCACGGCGTTTCCCTGGGCAAATCCGTGATATTTTTCGATCTGATGAAAGATGGAACAGTTCTCAGGACCGAATCCGGGATGGTCCACGATGGTGGTGGTCCCGCCCATGGCAGCCGCCACCGTGCCCGTGTAAAAATCATCCTGGGCCTTCGCGATTCCCACATCCAGATTGAAATGGGTATGCACATCAATCCCTCCGGGTATAACGATCAGCCCCTGGGCATCAATCACGGTTGCATCTGCGGCCGGATTCCGATCCTGATCCCGGTGCCGGATCTGTGCAATGGTTTCACCCTGAATCAGGATATCCGCATCGACCACCCCGCCGGGTGTGACCACGGTTCCGTTTTTGATCAGGGTTTTTCGTTCTGTGCTCGGATGCATGGTATTCATTCCATATCCTATACAAGTTTACGCCAGAGCCGGTTTCCCATCTCCCTGGCAAATTCCATGATGTCGGTTTCGTTCGCCGAGACCAGTTTTCTCTCCTCGACAATCACCTGCCCGCCTGAGATCACCGTGCTCACGTGTGCGGAATCCAGGCCGTAGACAAAATGTCCCAGAAAATTATCCCGGGTCACATCGGTGGGCGGATTATAGTCCAGGATCACCAGGTTGTTATCGGTGTCCCCTTGAAATCCGTTCTCTTCGATATAGGTGTGAACCTTTCTGAACCGGTCGTAAATACCGGGAAAACTGATCTGTTCGGTCTGCTGGCCGAGGAGGAAACTTGCCTTGGCACTTCTGAGCATATCCGAGTGCATGCCGTCGGTTCCCAGCATGATCCGGTCCCCGTAAGCAGAGTAATCGGTGAGACCGACATTGTTGTTCAGGTTGCTCTCCACATTCTGAACCACCCAGGCGGACGAGTTTTTAATCCGGTTGATTTCGTCTTCATCCAGGTGAAGGCAATGGCCCAGGATCGATCCTTTAAGCTCAAGGGCTCCGGCATCGGCCAGGCGCTGAACCACCCGTTTGCCGTATTTTTTTTCGCAGTCCGCCTGGTCGGCTTTGTCTTCAGCCACATGCATGTGAAGACCGGTATCACAGTCCCGGGCCAGTTGAACCGCCTTTTTCAGCAGCTCGTCTCCAACGGTAAATGAGGCGTGCAGCCCCACATGTCCGGGGTTGCCGGCTGTCAGGTAGTTCTTTGTTTCCGCAAGCCCGGCTTCCCTGACCGCCTTCCCGTCCCGGTCGGATATCTCGTAGCAGAGCAGATGGGACAACCCGATGGAATCAAAGGCCTCCTTGATGGCAAAAAGGCTGTTTTCCACGGCAAAAGGCGAGGCGTGATGATCAATAACAAAGGTCACCCCGTTTTTGGCGCAGTAAACCGCAGAGGCGAGGGCGCTGGCCTTGATCATTTCAAAGTCCAGGTTTTTATCCAGGTTCCACCAGATGTACTTTAAGATTTCAACAAAATTGACTGGTGCTTTGGCAGGTGCGGGCATCCCCCTTGCCAGGGTGGAATAGATATGATGATGGCCGCATGCAAAGGATTTGGTCACCCACCGCCCCTGTGCATCCACCACCTTTGACCCTTCTGCCACGGGTTCGGGCAGATCGTCCGTCAGACAGATACCGCCGGTTTTACCCGGTTCAACGCAAATATGGGTCTGGGTAATCTCAAAACTTTGCCAGTCAATGAATCTTGCATTTTTTATGTAGAGGCTCATCCGATCTCTCCTTTGCCTGTAGTTTTTATCGTATCTTTCTGTTTACGGGTAATGCATACCGCCGTTTTTTATCGAATTGATACAATGCGTTGACGGCAGCCGGCGCCGTGGGTACCAGCCCGATCTCTCCGACCCCTTTGGCACCGAACGGCCCTTTGGGATCGTTTACCTCCACCGCTTTGACGACGATCTGGGGCATGGACTTGATTTTCGGCACACCGAGCTTCACCATTTTGGTGGATGTCAGATGCCCCTTTTCCAGGACCAGGTTTTCGGTAAATGCATATCCCAGCCCCATCATGACACCGCCTTCAATCTGTCCCTGGAACATATTCGGGTTCAAGACTCTACCGGCATCATGGGCTGCCACCACCTTTTCGACGAATCCGTCATCGTCTAAAATCACGACCTGGGCGGCATATCCGTATGCAAAATGGGTCATTGGGTTTTCCACGTCTTTGCCCGGTGCGTTGGTCCAGTCACAGAACCATCTGCCGTCAAAGACCCGGCCTACAAGCCCGGACAGCCCTTCCGCCGGAAGGGCCTTTTTTAATGCCGATGCCGCAACCATCAGTGAATTTCCCATCAGGAAGGTCCCCCGGCTGGCCGTGGTGGTGCCGCCGATAGCTTCGGAATCCGTGCTGGATACCACTTCAATGGTGATATCGTTCAGGCCTGTGGTTTCAGTAAAAATCTGTTTGGCAATGGTGTCGATGCCCTGCCCCATCTCTGTCCAGCCGTGATGGATGACCACGGTATCCGTTCCGGTGACCTCGATTTTGACCTCGCTTTCGTCGATCAGACCGTTTCCGAAACCGATGTTTTTAATGCCCAGGGCCAGACCGGCATATCTTGCATTCTGATAGTCGGATTTGATGGCCTCAAGGGTCTCTTTCAACCCCACGCCATCACCCAGGACCTGTCCGGTGGCGGTCATGGAGCCTTTTTCCAGGGCATTGGCATACCGGAACTCCCACGGATCGAATCCAGCCTTTTCACACAACTCATCCACCATGCACTCCATGGCAAAGGTGACCTGGTTGACGCCGAATCCGCGCATGGCGCCGGCGGGCAGATTATTGGTATAAACGGCCTTTGAAACCACATCTGCCACCGGCACATGGTACCCGCCTGTGGCATGGCCGGCAGACCGGTTCAGCACGGCCGGACCCAAAGATGCATAGGCACCGGTATCCCCGATGATATGGGCCGACAATGCGGTCAGTTTCCCCTTCTCATCACAGCCCAGTTTGTAGTCCATAATGAGCGGATGCCGTTTGACATGCATGCGCAGGGATTCCTCCCGGTTCAGTCCCACTTTCACGGGCAGTTGCAGATGATGGCAGAAGACGGCGGCATGGCCCTGAACCGTCAGATCCTCTTTTCCGCCGAACGCCCCGCCGCAGGGAACCAGGGTGGCAATGACCTTTTCCTCGGGCACCCCTAAAATACCGGCAATGCTGTGGCGGTCCTCATAGATCCCCTGGCTCTGGGTGTAGAGCTGAATGGCACCGTCTTCCAGCGGCCTGGCAATGGCGCATTCGGTTTCGATAAAGGCATGCTCAACCATCTGGGTCCGGTATTGGGCCGACACCACATGGGCGGAGGATTCAAACGCCGCTTCAATGTCGCCGCCCCGGTTGAACTGGGTGATGGCCAGCAGGTTTCCATCTTCATGGACCTTTATCTTATCCTCCAGGGCAGCCACCGGGTCCAGCACCGGTTCAAGCTCTTCATAATCCACATGGATCAGACCACAGGCCTCCCTGGCAATTTCCGGGGTTTCCGCTGCCACACCGGCCAGAACATCGCCTATGTACCGGGTAATTTCACCTAGTTTGACCATCACGGGCCAGTCCGGGCGGAGTACGCCGGTGAAGCGGTCCCCCGGGATGTCGTCCGCCGTAAAGACCCGGATAACCCCGGCCAGTTTTTCCGCTGCATCGGTATCGATTTTCAACACCCGGGCTCGGGGATGGTCACTGAACCGGAGCGCACCGTATACCATACCGTTAAATCTCATGTCGTCAACAAACTCACGCTGTCCCAGCGCCGTCTCATAGGCATCGTGTTTGGACTGGCTCTTTCCGATTCCGCTCCGGTCCAGCAGCTGGATCGGTTTCTTTTCATGCAGGCTTTTTGCCGCCAGAACCACCGCATCAATGATCTTGGCATATCCGGTACACCGGCACAGATGGGCGCCCAACGCCTTTTTAATCTCTTTGTCTGATGGCAGTTGGTTCTGTTCAAGCAGGATCTTGGTGCGGGATAAGAACCCGGGGGTGCAGAATCCGCACTGGATGGCACCGGTTTTGACAAAGGCCTTGGCCAGAAGATCTTTTAATTCCGGATCAAATCCCTCGATGGTGGTCACCCGGGCGTCGGCCAATTTCTTCATAGGGGTCCGGCAGGAGAGTGCGGCCTTTCCGTCGATCTCAACCAGGCAGGCGCCGCAGGCGCCCTGGCCCGAGCATCCGTCTTTGGGAGAGGTAATGCCCTGGTCATTTCTCAGCCAGCTTAACAGAGAACGGGTCCCGTCTCCTGTAAATGTTATTTTAGAACCGTTTAACGTGAGTGCTATCATACCGACTCCTTATCTTCTGTTCTTAAGCCGTTTTCTATGGCTGGATGTGCGTGCCGCACTGCCCTGTCAGGGCCTGCTTTAACTTTTCAGGCCGGGTGATGATGGCCTTGTTGCCCCCCAGCTCCAAAAACCACAGAATGGCCTGGATTTTAGGCAGCATGCTTCCGGCCTCAAAATGGCCCTCTTCAACATATTTTTTTGCCTCGGCCGCAGTGATCCGGGAGAGGGGTTTTTCATCTTCCGTTCCGAAATTGAGGCAGACCCGGTCCACGCCGGTGGAGATCACCAGCAGCTCGGCATTTAACTTCCGGGCCAGCATGGCTGAGGCAAAATCCTTATCGATCACCGCGCCGACCCCTTCCAGGTTCCCGTCTTCGTTTTCAATCACCGGAATCCCGCCGCCGCCGGCCGCCACCACGCAAAAGTTGTTGGCACTCAGGTGGCGGATCATATCGATCTCGACGATTTCAAGGGGCTTGGGAGAGGCCACCACCCGCCGGAATCCCCTGCCGGCATCCGATACCAGTTGCCAGCCTGGGTTGTCCCGTTGAATATCCCTGGCCTTTTTTTCGTCATAGAACTGGCCGATGGGTTTGGTGGGATTCTTAAATCCCGGGTCGTTTTTGTCAACCTTTACCTGGGTGACTACGGTCACGGCTTTTTTGTTGATCCCGTGCTTTTTAAACTCATTGTCAATGGCCTGCTGGATCTGGTATCCGATGGCGCCCTGGGTGTTGGCGACACAGCTTTCAAGGGGGACGAAATGAAGCCCTTCATGCTCGTAGGCAATCTCGGAGCGGCGCAGGACAAACCCGACCTGGGGACCGTTTCCGTGCGTGATAATCACATCGTATCCCGCCTTGATGATCTCCACGATATGCTTGACAGTTTTGGTGATCTCCCTGTATTGATCCTCCACCTTTAAATGGTGTTTGTCACGGATCAACGAGTTCCCTCCAATGGCAATAACGGCCAACTTATTCATATCTCTTTCCCCCTGCCCGGCTGATGACGGATCGATCGCTTCTCATTTGAAAAACGCCCTATCCTTTTTTCAAGGTATCCAGATACATGGCCGGAATGACGGCGTACATGGCAGCCGCCTCCACCAGTTCCGACTTCCAGGTCTTTTCATTGGGTGCATGGGCCTGGTCTTCGTGCCCCGGACCGAATCCGATGCAAGGAATGCCGTAACGTCCCATGATGGCAACCCCGTTGGTGGAAAATGTCCATTTGTCCACCAACGGTTCTTTTTCAAACAGGCCCTTGTATGCGGCCACAAGGCTTTTGCACGCCACGTGGTCTTCTTCCAGAACCCAGGCCGGAAAATACGCTTCCGTGGGATAGACTAGACCGGTGTAGGCCGGACGGCTGTAGTCATACATGGAGACCTTTGCATCCGCAGCCTTTACAGAGGGCAGTGCCCGGATTTCCTCAAGCGCGCCTTCCCAGGTTTCCCCCCAGGTCAGCCGGCGGTCCACGGAGATGCTGCAGCCGTCTGCCACGGCACATCTGGACGGTGAGGAGAAAAAGATTTCCGATACGGTCAGCGAGCCCTGGCCGAGAAACTCGTCTATCTTTAACCGCTTTGCCAGTTCCTGGAGTTCATTGAGGATGGAGCCCATTTTAAATATAGCGTTATCGCCGCGTTCCGGCGCCGATCCGTGGCAGGAAATACCCGCGGTTTCAACCTTTATTTCCATACGCCCCCGCTGCCCCCGGTAAATCCGGCAGGAGGTGGGTTCGGTGGATACAACAAAATCCGGGCGGATCTTGCTCTCCTCGACAATATACTGCCAGCACAGGCCGTCGCAATCCTCTTCCTGGACGGTTCCGGTCACCAGGAGGGTGTAATCGTCTTCCAGGCCCAGGTCTTTGATGATTTTTCCGGCATAGACCATGGACGCCATGCCGCCTTCCTGGTCACTGGCACCCCGGCCCACGATGATCTCATCGTCTTCATATCCCTCATAGGGATCATAGTCCCAGTTGTCCATATTGCCCACGCCCACGGTGTCGATGTGTGCATCCATGGCAATCAGTTTTTCGCCTTTTCCGATATACCCCAGCACATTGCCCATGGGATCGATTTCCACCCGGTCAAACCCGACGGCTTCCATCTCTTCTTTAATGCGCAATACCACCTTTTCTTCATCACAGCTTTCCGACGGGATGGCAATCATGTCCCGCAGAAATTTAGACATGGCGGGTTTGTACTCTTCTGCTTTTTCCAATATTTTTTTAAAATCAAGATTCATTTTTCGATCCCCTTATAATTCTTTGATCAGGCCGGTCTGTTTGTTAAAGTCATCTATCAAGGCGTCGATTTCATCGGCCTTTTCAACGGTTGAGGTCCAGTAGGCATCGTTGTACCATTGCTCCTGGATCTCTTCATGGGTTTTGCCCTGTTGTTCCACCCAGGTATAGTATTTAAGATTGTGGATCCGTTTCTTTCCGTAATAGGTCAGTTCTTCCATGTTATCAATGCCCAATCCCATAATATCCCGGGCATAGACCACCTGTGCATCTGCTGCCGTGAACGGGCCGCACTCTTCGGTGAGTTCCTCCAGGCGGCTCTGGTAAAGATCCATGGAATCGGTGAGCACGGTGACGACGATATCGTTTTCGGTCAACTCGTTGTACTTGGCAAATTTTATGGCCGATGCCAGGTTGGATGCACCGGATATCCCCATCAGGTCCAGCTTGTTGATCATATCATCCGATACCCCTTTTTCCCTGAGCAATGCCTTGCCGGCCGGTTCGTTAAAGAGCCGGATCAGGTTAACGGGTACATTGTCGTCCATGGCAATGACAAAGTCGGTGTTCTTGGCGTTATGAATCCAGGGGATGTGCTTGTCTCCGATGCCCTCGATGCGGTGGGCGCCGAACCCGTTGTTCAGCAGGGTCGGACATTGAAGAGCTTCACATGCCACAATTTTACATTCGGGAAACTGTTTTTTCAGGTAATCGCCCGATGCAATAGTTCCGCCGGAGCCGGTTGCAGAGATCAGTCCCCGCACCCTGTTACCGTCTTTTTTGATTTTATTGATCACGCTTTCCATGGCAGACCCGGTGACTTCATGATGCCACAGGTAGTTGCCCATCTCATCGAACTGGTTGAAAATCATCAGGTCTTCACCTGAGTTCCGCAGTTCCCAGCACTTGTCAAAGATCTCTTTTACATTACTCTCCGATCCGGGTGTTTTAATGATCTGCCCGGCCACGGATTTCAGCCATTCGAACCGCTCCCGGCTCATCTCTTCGGGAAGAATACCGATGGATTCACAGCCCAGCAGCGCCGAGTCCCATGCGCCGCCCCGGCAGTAGTTCCCGGTTGAGGGCCAGACCGCCTTCTGCGTTGTGGGGTCAAACTGGCCGGTGACCAGACGGGGCACCAGGCAGCCGAATGCGGCGCCGACCTTGTGAGCGCCGGTGGGGAAATACTTACCCACAAGGGCCACGATGCGGGCTTTGACACCGGTTAATTCCTCGGGCAATTCCATGCAGTTCACATCGCCGAATCCGCCGCCGGTTTCCGTGGGCTCGTTGTACCAGGAAATCCTGAACAGGTTCACCGGGTCAATGTCCCAGACACCGACATCTTTCAATTGGCTGACGATCTTCTCCGGAATAAGGGAGGGGTCTTTCATTTGTTTCAAAGTTGGAATAATGATCTTTCTTTCCCTGGCAAGCTCAACGGTTCGTTTCAGGTTGTCAGGGGAAACAGTTAAATCGATCATGGTGCAGTCTCCTGTCGTTGTAAATTATATGTTTATTTCTGATAAAATCTCTTTCAGATGATGAAGGTCTGGCTCTACATCAAAGCAATCGGCCCGGCTGAGTTCAACCGCCTTCATGGCACTGTTGATATCCTTTAGTCCGCTGCCCGTATTAATCATGGCAAGGGTCTCCTTGGGGCCGATCAGGCCGCTGTCACAGGCCGCTTTTACGCCCGCCCATGTGGCGGCTCCGGCCGGTTCTGCAAATACGCCGGTCTTTCGGGCCAGATCGGGGATGGCTTTTAAAATCTGCTCGTCACTCACCGTAATAAAGGCGCCGTTTGTCTCTTTCACCGCCCTGAGCGCCTTGATCCGGTCCCGGG
>JANQML010000240.1 GCA_028280105.1 Desulfobacula sp.
CCCAGGTGGTTCGCATGGCCCGTGATTTTGGCGCCACTGCCGAGGGGGAAGTGGGGATTGTTCCCCACGGGAGTGCCGAAGTTCGTTCAGATGACATGACAGACCCGGACATGGCGGCTGAATTTGCCGAAAAAACCGGTGTGGATTATCTGGCCGTCTCTTTGGGAAGTGTGCACGGTATGAAAACAGCCGGCACCTCTTTGGATCAGGATTTGTTGAAAACGCTTCACCAAAGTATCGGAGTCCCGCTGGTACTGCACGGTGCATCCGGTGTTCTGGATGAGCATATCCAGGACGCGGTGACCAACGGCATCCGGAAAATCAATGTAAATACCGGGTTGAAAGTGGTGTTGAAAAACCACCTTTCCGGGTGTTTTTCACAAAGTCCTGAATCGGATCTGCTGGACGACCTGACTTCGGGGATGGCGGCGGTTAAAAAAGCGGTGGCCCAAAAAATGCGGCTGTTTAATTCCAGTGGTAAGGCATAAACGTTTTTTGTGAAATAAGATTCTCAGCCCTTTGGCAATACCGTATCGGCACACCGCTCCCAACTCCGGTAAAGGTCGTCTGCAAAAGGGCTGAGTCTTTTTGGGTCTCTACCACCTCTTGTCTGCATTGATCCGGTTCCCACAAAAACGGATCAGAACGGTTAAACCGGATATTTCATGAACAAATTATCGTGAAATATCCGGGTTAACGATTCCAGAGCCCCTGGGTCATTTTGCCGGTGGTTACCGGTTTGAAGTCGTCAAACCGGATATCACGAACAGCGGACAGCCCTTTCCATAGATCGCTATGTCCCTTTGTTCCCCTGGCAAATTTCACTCTTTCATGCCACATGTCTGCCTCTTCCGGCGTCGGTTCCCTTGGATCTCCCACACTGCCGTAGAGTCTGACACCTGGCGGCGAATCAAATTTCCCCCTTCGGATGGCTTTAAACCAATAAAAGAAACCGGTGTTGACGGCCATTACAGACACCCTGTCTGAAAATTCAAAGTTTTCGACCATTTTAACGGGAAATTTTTCTGAAAAAAATCCCGTGCAGTCATCGTTAAGAACCAAAGATCCAATGGGCGTGATATGCGGGTTCCCATTCTTATCAACGGTTGCAACAGAAACATACTTGTTGGATTTGACGGCTTTTTCAAACAGGGTTTGAATCTCCGGCCAGTGTTCTTCAATTTTCATATTAAAACTCCTGTCATTTATTGTAAAATAAATTTTATAAAATTGTATAAAATTTATTTTTAATATATAGTATTTTTATTTTAAGTCAAGAGGGAAGTGTGCGGATCTTGTTTCGAGGTGAAAAAGTGGCGTGTTACCGGGGTAATTTATCCCACCGATGGAGTTTTTTTGTAGCGGTTTGATTTCATTATCGCATTGGCTTCAATCATTCTCTACTTGAATGAATTGATTCTATCCGGGAAACATAGTTCACTTTAAGTGCAACCGGGGTTCAATTAAATGCCACAGGCCCCAATTATTGGGCTCTGAGATCACACTAAGTAATTCTGCATTATATATTAAGCTGAATCCAAGCTTTACATTCATTTTATTAGCTGATATTGGTCTTTTACCCGGTTATCCATGCTTCATCTCTAACCGGATATCGTTACAATTTTAATGGTTAACAGATCTGCATAATTTATTGTTAGGTTTCTTTGTACAAATTCCAAAGGAGAAACAGAGTGATCCCTATAACAGATATCTTGATTAGTACAGTTGGTGGCGTACTTGCAAATAAATTTACTGCCAACCAAAACGACGAGGATAAACAGGATGCAAAATATTCTGAATCTCCCTCTCTTAAAAAAAAGAAAAAGGCTGTAAATCCAATTGCAGTAGAACCTATCTCAGATACAAAATCTTGGGCAAACTTTGGAAAAACTTTTAGAAAGCTACTTCTTGCGATAGACAAACCTAATGTATATTTATTCATTGAATTTGAAACATCTACGAGCGCCTACAATTTAATAACTGTAGTTGTTGAAGATTCACGAACTTTTGATTGGTATCCTTTTGAGCAAAACATTACGTTTCAAGGAGATGGGGGTGGGTGGCATACAACTCAACAGTTTGGCTGGGAATTAAAAGAGGCTCAAAAATTGGGAGTTAAACTAAGGTTATCTATACGTATCGCTCATAACTCTGATTTAAAAGATTTAATAAACGGGAAAGTTACCTGGGCCAAGCTAAAAGAGCGAAGTGTTCCTGCTCTAATTTCAGCTGACCCTCACTTTCAATTCCTCCGGGATCGTTTTATCAAAGAATTGTCGGGCAAACCCGGAAACGAAACCTAAAAAATCGTTGCAACGGACCACAGGGAGCGACTTTTTAAGGTTTGCAGCAACTTTAGAACAATGGTATTTTAATCGAAATTTAGTGGAAGTCCCTGTTGTGGCCCCTGAACTCAACCGTTATGATTTAAAACAGCAGAAAAAATATCAAATCCTTCAAAACAAGGAACAATTAACCGGATGAAACAAAATGATTTGGCGTCATTGCTCAACAATCTCCCTGAAACACCTAATGTTATGTCAAAAGAGAATTTTGCCAACACGGCGGTTCTTGTTCCCCTCATATGTATTGATGGAGAAATGCATCTTTTGTTTCAAAAGCGTTCTAAATCCATTCGCCAGGGATCTGAGATCTGTTTCCCGGGCGGGTTGTTTGATCCGCAATCAGACAAAGATTATGAAGACACCGCTGTAAGAGAAACCATCGAGGAACTTGGAATAGATAAAAATTACATTAAAATGTTAGGGCGGCTCGATACATTGGTTTCCGTGCTTGGCGTCACTGTTGAACCGTTTCTTTCAGTGATACAGGCAGATGCCTTGTCTTCACTCAAGCCAAACCCTTTGGAGGTGGAAAAAGTGTTCACTCTGCCGGTGTCCGTATTCTGTGAAGATAATTTGGAAACCTATAGTGTAAGGCTAATGGCACAATCCTCATACATCAATAAAAAAGGCAAAAAAGTGATTTTGCTCCCAAGTGAAGATCTTGGCCTGCCTGAGATATACCATAACGATTGGGGCGGTATGCACCACAGAGTCCTCGTCTATAAAACGGAACAGGGAATTTTATGGGGTATTACTGCTGAAATCATACATGATATGGTCAGTAAAATAAAAATTTAACACAAAATGAAAAGGGAAATCCCATGCACGCACACATAGTTATCGCACACCCGGAACCGGCGTCTTTCAACGGGCACCTGGCGGGTATCTCCCAACAGGTGTTTGGCGACGCCGGTTGGCAGACCACATTGTCGGATCTTTATGCTATGGAATTTGATCCAAGTGAAGGGTCTCATCATTATAATTCCCGCAAAGACCCGGCGGTTTTCCATACCCAGAACGAACAGCGCCACAATGCCGACAATGAGACCCTGCCGCAGGAGGTGGCTTTGGAAATACAACACTTACTGGGATGCAATTTACTGGTTGTTCATTTCCCGTTATGGTGGTTTGGTATGCCTGCCATCCTCAAAGGCTGGATGGACCGGGTCTTCGTATATGGGCGCATGTATCGGAGTGGCATGCGTTACGACAGTGGCATCTGCTCCGGAAAAAAAGTGATCGTATGCGTAACCACCGGTGCAGACCGTGAATCCTGTGCATACAACGGCAGGGAAGGGGATACACAACTCCATCTCTGGCCGGTCCTCTTCCCGTTCAGGTACCTGGGATTTGACGTTTATCAGCCCGAAATATTTCACGGAGTCGGCGGGGCCGCTTTTATAGAGGGCAGTGAAGGCGGTCTGAGCACACTGGAAGCCTATTCCGGGCGCTGGAAGGAAACGCTGGAGACACTCTCTTCAAGACCCCTGATTCGCTATAACAGGGATGAAGATTTTGATGAAACGAAAAAACTGGTTTCCGATGCACCGGTTTACTCACCTTTTGTGAGACACAAACCGGATGCAATATAGACTGCAACGGGAAAGATACTGAAAATCTATGGCTGCCATTTTATGGCAAGCATGGTAATGTCGTCGCTCTGCGGGGCATCTCCGGTAAAGGCAAGCAGGTCTGTTTTAACGGTTTCCAGCAACTCTTGAGCTGACCCGCCAAATCCGTTTTCCATGATCCGCTCTAACCGGGGCCGGCCGTAAAAATCCCTTGTTTCCGATCGTGCCTCTGTGATTCCGTCGGTATAGCCAAAGAGCATATCCCCGGTTTCAAGCCGGATATGTTCAATCCTGTATAACGCATCCTTTATGGGCCCAAGGGCCGGACCGGTTCCCTTAAGGGTCTGCTTGATCCCGTTTCTGTTTATAATAAATGCTGGTTCATGGCCGCCGTTGATATAAAACAACCGGCCGGTTTCCGGGTCAAAAACGCCATAAAACAAGGTGACGAACATGCCGTCATTGCCGTGTTCATCCGCCAGGTATTCGTTGGTCAGATGAATGGTTTTCAACACATCTTTCGGGGTCCAACCGGTTTGAGCGTCAGCGAACCGGCATGAATCATCCCCTGTTTCAAAAGTACCTGAAAAAATGCGCAAAAGGCTCCTTGTCAACGCCATAAAAAGGGCGGAGCCCACCCCTTTACCGCTGACATCGCCGATGACAAAGCCCAGATGGTTATCCGGGAATTTAAATACATCATAAAAATCACCCGACATTTGCAATGCCGAATGAAAATGAGATGAGATATCACAATTGTCCGTTTCCGGCAGACGGCGGGGCAGGAAATCATTTTGGATTTTTTTGCCTCTTTCCAGTTCGTCGTTAAGTGCGGTGGAATATGCCAGCCGTTCTTCGGAAATATCAAGGATGGCTTTGAGCATCTTCGATCGCGACGTCACTATGGTTTGAATCTCATGGGGACAGTTGTCAGGCAGATGAATATGTTCGGTATCGGTTCCGGAACGGTCTTCTTGTATTTTTTTATTGGAAGATGCAATGGCTTCCAAAGGTGCGATAATATGTTTGGCAAGAAATGTTTTTAACGTCACCATCATAAAGGCGATAATAATAGCGACGAGTATGGTAATCCTTACGCTGTACCAAAACAGGTCCATGGCGCTTGCGTCTTCCGTCCACCAGCGGTATCCCAGGGAATAGACAAGCAAAACCGCTTCAATAAACAGGATTCGCCAGAAGACACCGGTTAAGAGGATCTCTCTAACCCCTTTTTGCTTTATCTGATTATTTTCGTCCATCAGGAAATAGATGACACAGCTGTTCTGTTTATTCCAGTCTTTAAAAATTATGTTTCGGCCTGTTGAGCCGTCATGCAACAGGGGTTCCATAGTGCAAAATCCGGTGTAAGTCAAGAATCCGTTTTTGCCCTGTTCCACCATACGGCATTGCCAGCTAGGTTGCCTGCGGTCGTTCCTCCCTGCGGAGTATGAATGATACGCCTCACTTGTCACTCCTTGCCGCCTTGCATCCGGCACCTTGCTGAAGGCCAGGGAGAGGGTGCAAACCATGGCCCACATGCTAAACAAAAATTTGATGGTGGATTTGGGTTTGTGTTCATCATACAATCTTTAGGGTGACCTGCCGAATCCGCCATTCTTGACTTTATGATTGAGTTCTTTTATATAGACCCGGTCAAGTTAACTGGATTAAATGAAATAAAGAGGGTATCTGAACCCATATGAAGCAGACGCTGTTCAATACTACTGAGGGGAGAATCCTTGCCACAGGCATAATAACTTCCCTGTTGCTTCTCATTGTGATCGGTTATTATGCGGTTGTTGATGTTGAGGTTGCCGAAACCCTGAGTCTGGTATTTTTTGCCCACACCTTCGGGGGGCGCGCCGCCGGGATCGGACTCTGTATTATGAACGATTTCGGTCCCACCGTTACAATTGCCTACAACTTTTATCTTGAAATACTGATTGTCTGTTTTGCGTATTCTGTTTTTGTATTGACAACCAATAATTATATCCGGGTTATATGGGTGGCCAATCTCATGGACAGATTGGCCAAAAAGGCGGTGGAGCACAAGGAGAAGGTCCATGCTTTTGGGTGGGCCGGCCTGTTTGTATTTGTCATGCTGCCCCTTCCGGTTACCGGTCCGGTTGTGGGGTCGATTATCGGATATATGCTTCGAATCAATCTGTTCAGGAATTTCACTGCCACCGGAGCCGGCACTTTGACGGCAATTATTATCTGGTTTTTCTGTTTTGATTTTCTAGAACAACGGTTTGATATCATTCAATATGTATTTGCAGGTGTGGTCATTCTGGCATTGGTTTCACGCCGCAAAGCCATCAAGAATTTTCTTTTTCCCCAAAAAAAATAGACCGAAACAGGTCGGATAATACGTCTGAGCTATTTCGCCCCTTCATCAATGGCGTAATTGGTGATCTTTGATTTCCTTAACCGAAGCTCCACGGTTGTCCGGTATTTGATATTATTTTCCGTAAGCTTCATCATTTCCCTGTCAATGTTGACGGAATCAAGATGATGAATATCCACATCCTCGACATTTTCACCGGTCATGGAAAAGGGTTTTTCATCCTCTGACGAGAGATGTTTGGAATGGGTTTTATCCAGATAATCCGGTTCTTTTTCACCCATTGCCCGTTTGAGGGTTTCATTAAAATCCAAATCCATGGGTTGATAGCCGATGGTATCCATATTTGCAATGTTGCCTGCAATGAGATTATGACGTTTTGCCGACACATCAAGGGCCTTTGCAATCATCTTGGATGTGTGCCCGAAAATTCTTGATTCTCCCATGGTTCCTCTTGGCAGATGTTAAATTGAAAACAAAATAAAAACCGATATCTTAAATTATCAACAGATACTGCAAATTTTATACCTGAAATAGCAGCCCGGTTGTTTGCCATACACCCCGGCGCTGCAAAAGCGATAACCGGCTCAGTGGCCCGGGTGTTGAAAAGACTTCAGAGGCTGTTGTTTAAGCCGTTGGAATTCGGTGCTGAGACCGTCACGGTCTGTCTGGTGCAGGGGCAATTTTTTCCGGAATCATTGTTTTAACTGCCATGTTGTGAACTAAAAACCGTTATGAGGGTCAGGGCGATTTACAATCTTATGTCAGGGTTTTGACACGTGCGGGATGATCTCTATGCTGTGTGTCAAATTTTTTTGATCAAATAATAAAAAAATTGAATAATGTATAAAAAATAATTGACAGGTGGATAAGTTTTCATTAGTCCATTATATTGAGTTTTTAAAAAAACAGTTACATTTTAATGCGCACCGCCCTGATCGGACGGTGAATGAGGAGAACCGCTGTGTCACGGATACGAATTAAAAACGGAACGCTGGTGACCATGAATGCCGACCGGGAGATCAAGACGGCAGACATCCTTGTGGACGGTAATCGAATCAGGCAGATTGCCCCTGATATTCAGACACCCGCCGATGAGGTCATTGATGCCACAGGCCTGGTTGTCATTCCGGGACTGATTCAGTCCCATATCCATTTGACCCAGGTGCTCTTCAGGGGGCTTGCCGATGATCTTGAGCTGCTGGATTGGTTGAAAAAGCGGATTTGGCCGCTGGAAGCCGCCCACTCATTCGAATCAAACCGCCTGTCTGCAAGACTGGGAATTGCCGAATTGATTGCCGGCGGAACCACAGCCGTCATCGATATGGGAACGGTTCATCACACCGAAGCCGTCTGTGAAGCGGTCCGTGATACCGGCTTTCGGGCGGCTGTGGGCAAATGCATGATGGATTACGGCAGCGGGGTGCCCGACGGATTGATGGAAGAGACGGATGCGTCGGTCCGTGAAAGCACCCGGCTGATGGAAAAATGGCACGGGGCGTGCAACGGCCGTCTGAAGTATGCCTTTGCCCCCCGGTTTGTTGTCTCCTGCACCGAAGAATTGCTAAAGCGGGTAAAAGAGATTTCTCAATCGAATCATACTCTGGTCCATACCCATGCCTCTGAAAACCGGGATGAGATAGCCGTGGTGGAAAAAGACCGGGGCATGCGGAATGTCAAGTACCTTCAAAAACTGGGACTGACCGGCGAGAATCTGGTGCTTGCCCATTGTATCTGGCTGGATGAGGAAGAGAAACAGATTCTGGCCCAAACCCGGACCAAAATCGCCCATTGCCCGGGAAGCAATCTGAAACTGGCATCCGGGATCGCACCGATACCGGAACTGCTGGAATGCGGCGCCCGGATCTCCCTGGGAGCCGACGGTGCACCCTGCAATAACAATATGAGCATGTTTACCGAAATGCGGCACGCCGCCTTGATTCAAAAAGTCCGGCTCTTTTCACCCACGGCCCTGCCGGCCCGGCAGGTATTTGAAATGGCTACCCTGGGCGGGGCAGAGGCCTTGGGCGAGACAGAACACCTGGGAAGTCTGGAAGTGGGTAAAAAAGCGGATATCGTACTAATTGACTTAAACAAACCCCATAACGCGCCCGGTATTCAGCGGGACCCCATATCCAGGCTGGTTTACAGTGCAAATGCCACCGATGTCCGGACCACCATTATTGACGGGAAAATAGTTATGAAGGACCGGCAGCTGATGACCATCGATCTGGATGAAACCCTGACGGCAGCGGATCGGGCATGTGGACGGCTGATTCAATCCGACGATATCCGTCCTCTCTTTTCTTGATCATGGGGCTTTCCCGAGAGAAAAAAAGAGGAGCTTCAATTTTTTTGTAAGCATTGCTAAAAAATTGTATTGACACGGCAATGGTTTTGTGATTGGCTGAAAAAAATTAATAAAGAGGGTGGAAAATGGAAAACCAAGAGTTTGAAAGTCCTGATAACGTTCAACCGACTCCCACGCCTCAGCTTGAGCTTCGCAATATCACAAAAATTTACCCTTCCGTAGTAGCAAATGATTCCATCGACCTGACCGTCAATCCGGGCGAAATCCATGCCGTTTTAGGGGAAAACGGCGCCGGAAAAAGTACATTGATGAAGATCATTTACGGTGTGGTAAAACCGGATCAGGGAGAGATCATCTGGAGCGGAAATCACATCCATATCACCAATCCGGCCGCTGCCAGAAAACTGGGAATCGGCATGGTGTTCCAACACTTTTCATTGTTTGAAACCTTAACAGTGGCGGAAAATATTGCACTGGCCATGGATTCGGATACACGGATTGATACATTGTCCGGTAAAATCGTCCGGGTATCTGAAAAATACGGGTTACCGCTGGATCCCCACCGGTTGGTCCATTCCCTGCCGGTGGGGCTGCGGCAGCGGGTGGAAATCGTCCGGTGCCTGATTCAACAGCCCAAGCTGCTGATCATGGACGAACCCACCTCTGTATTAACCCCCCAGGCCGTGCGTAAGATGTTTGAAACCTTGCGCATCCTGTCGGCCGAAGGCTGCAGCATTCTTTATATCAGCCATAAACTGGATGAAATCAAAGAGCTCTGCCACCGGGCCACCATTATCCGGGCCGGAAAGGTTACCGGATATGCAGATCCAAGGGAAGAGACCACATCCGGCCTGGCCCGGATGATGATCGGAAAGGAACTCCCGGTCTGCACCCAGGACAACCCGGAGATGAACGGTGATATCCGGCTTGAGGTCTGCGGTTTGAACAAGCCCAAATCCGATCAGTTCGGAACCGACCTGACCGATATCAATCTGTCGGTGAGATCCGGAGAAATTCTCGGCATTGCCGGTATATCCGGAAACGGTCAACGGGAACTGACCAATGCCGTTGTCGGAGAATGGCTGACCCAGACGCCTGAGCAGGTTAAAATCAATGGAAACCCGGTGGGCCATATCGACACCGGCAAACGGCGGCGGCTGGGACTGGGGTTTGTTCCTGAGGACCGGCTGGGCAAGGGGGCGGTGCCCGGTATGAATCTGATGGAAAATTATATTCTTACGGCGCATCGGCACAATCTGGTAAAAAACGGTCTGATCCGGTTTAAAAAGGCCACCCGGTTTGCGCGGGAGTGCATTGAAGCCTTTGAAGTCAAATGCGGCAGTGTCCATGACCAGGTGACCAGTTTATCCGGCGGTAACGTACAAAAATTTATCACCGGCAGGGAAATTCTGCAAAATCCGGAACTGATCGTTGTATCCCAGCCCACATGGGGGGTGGATATCGGTGCGGCCAATATTATCCGCCAGTCCATCATTGATTTGAGGAATAGGGGGACCGCCGTCCTGGTCATATCCGAAGAGCTGGACGAGCTCTTTGAGATCTGTGACCGGATCAAAGTCCTTGC
This sequence comes from Desulfobacula sp., assembly GCA_028280105.1. GTDB lineage: Bacteria > Desulfobacterota > Desulfobacteria > Desulfobacterales > Desulfobacteraceae > Desulfobacula. Next base: position 10,157 of record JANQML010000240.1, read on the forward strand.
CGAAGGGTATCTTTCACCGTCCGTAAATGTCTGCGACACCACCAAAGAGGAGATCGGTATATGGATGAGCGGCATCTTCCCGGGCGGACCTGCTGAGACATGAAATAGTTACCACATTCAGCCCGAATTATGATAATACAGGGAGGTATATGATATTTAAAATAGAACCCCGACCCCTGCCGTCCAAATCCATGCGGTATTTTTCACCCCTTATTGCAGCCCTTTTGATGCTTGTCACCGGATTGCTGATATTCACCCTTCTCGGAAAAAATCCAATCGTTGCATTCCACGCCTTTTTTATCGAACCCATTAACGATGCCTACGGGATCGGAGAACTTCTGATTAAAGCATCTCCGCTCATGCTGATCGGCATCGGGCTTTCAATCGGGTTCAAGGCCAATATATGGAACATCGGTGCGGAAGGTCAATTGGCCATGGGGGCGATTTTCGGGGGCGGGATCGCCCTCTACTTTAATCAAAGCACCTCTGTTTTGATCCTGCCTGCCATGTTTGTTGCAGGGATGGCAGGCGGTATGATCTGGGCCTCTATTCCGGCCTTTTTAAAGATCCGCTATCATGCCAATGAGATCCTGGTGAGTCTGATGCTCAACTATGTTGCCATCCTTATTTTAAGCCTGCTTATTCACGGTCCCTGGAAAGATCCCCAGGGGTACGGATTTCCCCAGTCGGTATTGTTTTCCGAATCCGCGCTGCTCCCCATACTGGTGGAGGGAACCCGGCTTCATGCCGGGGTGCTGATTTCCGTTTCAGCCATCTTTGTGGGGTGGGTCTTTCTGCTTAAAAGTTTTGTCGGGTTTCAGCTCCAGGTCTCGGGTCTGGCGGCGGGGGCCGCATCCTATGCCGGTTTTAAACAGAGCAAAATGATCTGGATCGGATTGCTGGCCGGCGGACTTGCAGCCGGGATTGCCGGTGTTTCCGAAATCAGCGGACCCATCGGCCAATTGCTGCCGTCGGTATCACCGGGATACGGATTTGCAGCCATTATCGTGGCCTATGTCGGGCGGCTTCACCCCGGAGGGATTTTTTTGTCCAGCCTGCTGATGGCGTTGCTCTACCTGGGGGGAGAATCCGGACAGATGAACCTGGACCTGCCGTCTGCGGTTACAGGGGTGTTCCAGGGAATGCTGCTCTTTTACCTGCTGGCCGCCGATTTTCTGATCCACTTCAGAATCCGATTTAGAACCGTTTCAATTGATTTGAAAGGACCGAAATCATGAACTGGGATACGGTAATCAATATACTGGTTGCCACCATTGCCGCGGGAACACCCCTGGTGTATGCCGCCCTGGGTGAACTTATCGTCGAAAAATCAGGTGTTTTAAATCTGGGGGTCGAGGGGATGATGCTGGTGGGTGCGATCAGCGGGTTTATCACCATGGCCGTCACCGGCAGCCTGATCCTTGCCATATCCGCCGGTATGCTGGCCGGTGCCCTGATGGCGCTCATTTTTGCCGTTCTGACCTTAACCCTTATGGCCAATCAGGTGGCAAGCGGCCTGGCATTGACCATTTTCGGAACCGGACTCAGTGCGTTTATGGGGATTAAATATACCAGTGTGGCACTGGACGGGGTTTCGGATCTCCATATTCCGTTTCTAAGCGACATTCCCGTGTTAGGGAAATTGATTTTTTCCTTTGATATCCTTGTTTACGCCAGCCTGCTGCTGCTGGCAGGAATCATCTGGTTTCTGTACAAAAGCCGGGCCGGTCTGATATTGAAGGCTGTGGGAGAAAGTCCGAAATCCGGCCATGCCCTGGGATACCCGGTTATCGGTATCCGGTATCTGGCGGTTCTTTTCGGCGGTGCCATGGCCGGTGTCGGCGGGGTCTACCTGGCCATTGCCTATACCCCCATGTGGGTGGAAGGGATGGTGGCGGGCCGGGGCTGGGTTGCCCTTGCCCTGGTTGTATTTGCCACCTGGCGTCCCATGCGGGTAATGGTCGGTGCCTATCTTTTCGGCGGTGTGACCATTGTTCAATTCCATATTCAGGGGTTTGGATTTGAGATTCCCTCTCAAATTCTCTCCATGTTGCCTTATCTGGCGACGATCTTCGTCCTGGTGCTGATATCACGGGATAAGAATTTAATCAGGCTTAATTCCCCGGCTTCGCTGGGAACAACTTTCCATCCGGAAAACAATTAAAGGAGATAATGTATGAAACAACACGGGTTTCTTAAGGCAGTATGTTTGATTGGTGCGGCGGCACTGATGCTTACCGGTTTTCTTTCCCCGGCCTCGGCAGCAGACAAGCTCAAGGTCGGATTTGTCTATGTCAGCCCCATTGGGGATGCCGGGTGGACGTATCAGCATGATCTGGGCCGCCTGGCCATGGAAAAGGCCCTGGGTGACAAGGTCGTCACCAAGTATATTGAAAGCGTGCCCGAAGGTGCGGAAGCGGAACGGGTGATCCGGGATCTGGCCCAAAGCGGCCATAACCTGATTTTTACCACCTCTTTCGGATATATGAACCCGACTCAGAAAGTGGCGAAAATATTTCCAAAAGTTATCTTTGAACACTCCACCGGATATAAACGGTCCAAAAATGTCGGAACCTACATGAGCCGGTTTTATGAGGGGCGTTACCTGACCGGAATCGTGGCCGGAAAAATGACCAAATCCAATGTACTGGGATATGTGGCGGCTTTCCCGATTCCCGAGGTCATCAGAGGGATCAACTCGTTTACCCTGGGTGCGAAAAGCGTGAATCCGGATATCGAAGTCAGGGTCATCTGGGTGAACTCCTGGTATGATCCGGGCAAAGAACGGGAAGCCTCAGAAGCTCTGATCGACCAGGGCGTTGATGTGGTCACCCATCATACCGACTCAACCGCACCCACCATAACGGCCCAGGAAAAAGGGGTTTATTCCATCGGATATCATTCGGATATGTCCAAATACGGTGAAACCGCCCATCTGACGGCCACCACCCATGTTTGGGATGAATACTATACAAAGGTCGCCAAAGAGGTATTGGCCGGAACCTGGACATCCAAAGCCGTCTGGGGCGGCATCAAAGACGGGATGATTGAATTGGCACCGCTGAACAAGAGTATTCCCGCCGACGTGGTCGCCCTGGTTAAAAAGACGGAAAAATCCATTGCAGACGGAACCTTCCATCCCTTTACCGGGCCGATTAAAAAACAGGACGGCATTATGGCCATTGAAGCCGGCAAACATATGAGCGATGATGAACTGTTGAATATGACCTATTATGTTGAAGGGGTTCTGGGCACGATTCCCAAATAGATCCGGAAGTATCCCAAACCAGACAATTCAATTTAAAAAGGGGCGGTCCGCCATGGGCTGCCCTTTTTTTGTGCCGTGTGTCCGTGTCCGGCCATGAACGCCGCCCGTGAGTGAAAAACATTAACTTATCGGCTCAATGGAATGGTTATCTATAACAAATGACAAAAATATGTTTCGAAAGAAAAGGTCCTGATAATATCAAGCTCTCTGAAAGGGCCGACAGTCCCGGCGTCATTTGCTGTTCAACCCCTAGCATTGGAAACTTAATCGGAACCTTATTTTGACAACCCCTATAAGCTCAATTCCGGATTGACAACCTGATTGAAGCTCTAAATGTTAGCTGCCGGCCGTCAAACCGAATTTCGGAAATGTTATGGAATTTAGCCATCATTTGTGATTTACTGAATCCTGCTTGAGATGGTTTTCTGAATTGGGTCAATTGGTTTGTGGTGAGCTTATGATAATGTCTACTCATGGGGCTCTCCACGTTTTTACAGCCAATTTTCTTTGTTTTTTATGCAACGTTGGGGTTCATCATCGTTCTGTTAGGTTTTACGATCAGGTTTGTAAGAGGTTAAAGTGATCGGCCGGCAGCGCAATTGGTAAATCCAATTGTTCCGGCTGCCGGGACCGGCAAGGGATGAAAAAGATTCATCTCTTTTACTAACCGTAAAGGCGCTTTGCCAATAGGGCCGATGGACTGTCGGCAGATGCGTTTTCATGGAGGCGCAATGATCCGGACCACTGCAAAAAAGCTTCAAAGCCTGCCCATACGGCTCAAACTTTTTTATACCTGCTCCTTGCTGCTGGTGATCGCCGTGCTTCTGGCCGGTATCTCCTTCTATATCCAGGCCTCCGGCCGGATGGAGAAAAATATCGAAGCGGCCCTGTCCAATGCCACGGCAACCATACTGAAGATGGTGTCTGCCACGGCTGAGTCTTCAATCAAGAATTATCTGAGGGCGGTTGCGGAAAAAAACCGCCAGATCGTTTCCAACTACCATGAGCGGGTCCAAAAGGGCGGGATCACCGAGGCGGATGCCCGGAAGGCCCTGCGGGAGATTCTGTTCGGCCAGACCATCGGAGAAACCGGGTATATTTACTGCCTTGACTCCGGCGGGAGAGCCGTGATGCACCCCAATCCCGGGGTTGAAGGGGTTAACTATTCGGAGTTCGAGTTTATCCGGGAACAGGTGGCCAGAAAACAGGGATACCTGGAGTATATGTGGAAGAACCCCGGGGAAGTGACCGCCCGGCCCAAGGCCATGTACATGATCTATTTTGAGCCGTGGGACTGGATCATCTCGGTCTCCTCATACCGGTCCGAGTTCATCTCCCTGATCAATATCTCGGACTTCAGGGAAAATATCCTCTCCCAGACATTCGGACAAACCGGATATTCCTATGTCCTTGCCAGCAACGGAGACGTGATCATCCACCCCCACCTTTCAGGCAACCTGTGGGATGTAAAGGATGCTGACGGCAGATACCTGGTCAGGGAACAGTGCATGACAAAGAGCGGTAAAATCGCCTATGCCTGGCGCAACCCGGGAGAGGATAAGTTCAGGGAAAAGTTGGTTATTTACAATTATATCCCGGAATACGACTGGATAGTGGCTTCCACAGGATATATCGAGGAGTTCTACGCCCCGCTCAAATCCATACGGAACCTTGCGGCAATCACTCTCCTGGTCATCATCGGGATGGTCCTGCCGGCCACCTTTTTCATGGCAGCTGAAATTACCCGGCCCTTGAAGCAGCTTGAGCAGAAGCTCTCCCAGGCCATGTCAGGGAATTTTTCAGGCCGGATGCAGATCCGGGTCAGGGATGAGATCGGTAACCTGGCCCTGTTTTTCAACCGGTTTATGGATGAGCTGGAATCCTCGGACCGCAAGGTCAGGCAAGAGGCAAGGGAGCGAAAAAAGAGCGAAGAACTCTTTACCAAGGCGTTTCATGCCAGTCCGTCAGGTATCTTTATCCTCAACCTGAACACCATGCGGTTTGTCCGGGCCAATGAAAGTTTTTTACAGTTTCTGGGATCCCGCCAGGAAAGGATCATCAACCAGCCGGTTGACCACCTGTCTGTGTTCAGCCCCAGCCCCGGTTTGGACCGGATCATCGAACTGATCAAAAAAGAGGGGCGGATCCGGAACCTGGATGTGGAATTTACCACCCGGGACAAGGACGTCCGTCTGGGCACCATCAACGCGGAAACCGTGCATATCTGGGGCCAGAGATGCCTGCTTTGCGCCGTGGCAGACCAGACCGAGACCCGGCAGCTGGAGCGGACGCTTATCGAGATCATCGAGCGGGAGCGCCAGCAGCTGGGCCAGTATCTCCATGATGACTTAAGCTCCCACCTCATGGGCATTGACTTCATGCAAAAGAGCCTGTTCAAAAAGCTGGACAAAGAGGCCAGTGCTTATCTGGAAGAGGTCAAGGAGATCCGGTTCCTGATCCAGGAGGCCATGGGCAAGGCCAGCCGGATATCCAGGGGGCTCTGCCCCACCCAGATCGCCGACCGGGAACTGGGACTGGCACTGACCGAGCTCTGCCGGGACATGGAGGAGATTTACGGGATTTCCTGCCGCCTGGAAGGGCCGGGACAGGCAGTCCACCTGGATGAGAGACGGGCGGTCCATATCTACTATATTGCCAGGGAGGCGGCCTGTAATGCGGTCAAGCACGGGGGAGCGGATGAGATCTGCCTCAGGATGGAGAGCTCAGGGCGCGACGGCCTGCTTGTGATCACGGACAATGGATGCGGTTTTAAAAAGGCCCGGTCCACCTGGGGCATGGGACTCAAGATCATGGCCTACCGGGCCGGACGCATCGGCGGCAGCCTTGAGATTGACAAAGAGAGAGCGTTTGGGGCAAGATTGGCCCTGAATTTTTCTCTGAGCAAGGAGCCTGAAGATGGTTGAAAAAAAGATCCGGCAGATATTCATTGTTGAAGACCATCCCATTTTCAGAAGAGGCCTGGTTGATCTCATCGACCAGGAAGACAATCTCCGGGTCTGCGGCACGGCCCGGGATGTGTCACGGGCCCTGAACCGTATCGGCAGAGCCGCCCCTGACCTGGTGATCGTGGACCTGGGGCTCAAAGGCAGCTCCGGCATGGACCTGATCCAGATCCTGCACAGCCAGGCCCCGTATCTGCCCATCCTGGTCCTCTCCTCCTATGACGAGCAGGTCTATGCCGAGCGATGCCTTGAGGCCGGGGCCAGGGGATACATCAATAAAAAAGAGGCGGCCGACCTGGTCATCCAGGCCATTGCCGACATCTTTGAGGGCAATGTCTTTTTAAGCCCTAAGATGACCGCCGTCATCCTCAACAAACTCAAAGCCGGGCCGGCTGCCGGGGCCTGTCCTGTCAGGAACCTGACCAACCGGGAACTTGAGATCTTCACCCTCATCGGCAAGGGCAGGGTGCCCGGGGCGATTGCCGAAAAACTCCATATCAGCGCCAAGACCGTCTATTCCCACACCGAGCGGATCAAGGAAAAACTTGACATCCGCCATTCGTCAGAACTTGTCCGGTTTGCCGCCCTCTGGGTTGAGCGCGAAATCCCCTGATCCGCCTGCCTTTTTCTTTTTCCTGGGTAATTTACCTAGAACAAAATCAGAATCTGTCCAATAGTTTCTTTATGTTGCCTCTGCTATGCCTTTAACTGTGGCAGCAGCTAAATGTTCTTTTCCGTCCGTCTTGCTAAACCTGCCCGGTCCCGGGCACCCTGTCCGGGCCAGGCGATCAATTCTATATAAAGAGGAGGAAGGCGCTATGGCAATCAAACGAGAAAACGGCCAGGTTCAGCCCGGTATCAAATGGTGGCGGTTTACTGCAAGGGTTCCAGGGGTTCACGTGGGGTTTTCACCGCCGGAGATCATCCAGGGGGGGCTTTTGACCACGGCAACCGCCGGGGTGGTGGCCGCCCTGACCATGAAGTTTTTCAATGTTCCCTTTGAGGTGGCCTGGACGGTCATGTTCATCCAGCTCTTGTGGCTGGTGGCCCAGTCCGTGGTTTTCGGAGAACCGTATGCTGCCGGATGGATCACCCCGGCCCTGCCGTTGGTCATGGGATTTCTGGCCCAGTTCCAGGCAGGGGTGGAAGCCATACACGCCATGACGGCGCTCATGGTCTGTGTCTGCGCGATCTTTCTCTTTTTTGCCGTCACCGGCCTGGGGTCCCGGTTTTTTAAATGGGTGCCGGTGGAGTTGCGGGCGGCCATCATCTTTGCAGGAGCCGTTTCCGCCTTTAACGCGGAATTTGCCCGCCTGGAAGAGATGCCCTACACCCTTCCCATTGTCTGGGGAATTGTTCTGGTCCTGATGTTTTCCGTCTGGTTTACCAAGGCCAAAAACAAGGTTAAGGCCCTGAAGTTTGCCGGCAGTATGGCCATGCTCATCGGCTTTCTGGTGGCGGCCGTGGTCGGCCCCATTTTCGGGGAGCTGAGCTTTGACATCAAGATGGGATGGCATATCCCCCAGCTCGGGACTTATATCGAAGCGGTTTCCCCCTTCAGCGTGGGATGGCCCGGTCTTGACCTCTATATAAAGGCGCTTCCCCTGGCCATCATGGTCTATATCTTTGTCTTCGGCGACCTGGTTTTGGCCAACACCCTGATCGAGCAGGCCTCAGAGGTGAGAAAGGACGAAAAACTGGTGGTGGACAACACCCGGACCCATTTTACCCTGCTCTTTAGAAACCTGGGCCACCTGCTCATGGCCGGCCCCTTTATCCCGTTACATGGCCCCATGTGGACCGGTGTCCATGTCTTTTTGGTGGAGCGCTACAAGAGCGGCAGAAAATATATGGACTCCCTTTATGACGGTGTCTTCAACTGGTACTGGCCTGCCTTTATCCTCTCCCTGCTGGTACCAGTGGTCACCTTCATGAAACCGCTGCTGCCCGTGGCCCTTTCCATCACCCTGATCCTTACCGGTTTTGCCTGCGCCTACATTGCCATCTCCATGGTCAAAACACCTGCCAGCCAGGGCTATGCTTTTTTTGTCGGCATGATCATCTCCAAGTTCGGTCCGGCCTGGGGCCTAGGCATCGGTATCGGTCTCTACCTGCTGCTGCTCCTGCCGGGCGTCCCCTTTTCATCCAGGCCCGGCAGTGCGGTTACGACGGAAGAGGGAACCGGCAAGTAAATTAAAAAACCCTTTTATCAAAGGAGAGAGAACATGACACATCCGTCAATGAATTATGAAGTGCTGACACCGGTGAATTTCATCAAACGAAGCACAGAGGTCTATCCGGAAAAGGTAGCCGTGATTAACGGCAACAGGCGGTTTACCTACAGGGAATTCAATGCCAGGGTGAACAGGCTGGCCTCAGCCTTAAAGGCAAAGGGTATCGGCAAGGGGGACAAGGTGGCGTTTATCTGTCCCAATATACCGCCCATGCTGGAGGCTCATTTTGCCGTGCCCATGATCGGGGCGGTCCTGGTATCGGTGAACATCCGGCTCTCTGCCGGGGAAGTGGCCTACATCCTTGACCACTCCGATTCCCGGATCTGTTTTGTGGACAATGAGTTCGCCTCCCTTGTGGAAAATGCGGCCAATGACCTGCCCGGGGTTGAGGCCTTTGTCAATATCTGCGATGCCGGTCCGGACTGCCCGCTGGACGGCCCGGATTATGAGGATTTTCTTGCAACCGGGGCTGCAGACGATTTTTCGGTTGAAGTGGATGACGAGCGGGAGGTGATCGCATTGAACTACACCTCCGGAACAACAGGAAAGCCAAAAGGGGTGATGTACCATCATAGGGGCGCCTATCTGAACAGCCTCGGAGACTGTATGGAAATGGGTCTGAAAAGCGATTCGGTCTATCTGTGGACCCTGCCCATGTTCCACTGCAACGGCTGGTGCTTTCCCTGGGCCGTGACAGCTGCCGGCGGCACCCATCTCTGCCTGAGAAAGGTGGATCCTGAAGAGATCGTGGGCCTGCTCACCCGGGAAAATGTCTCCCACATGTGCGCGGCACCCATTGTGCTCATCGGCATCGTCAACCACCCGGCTTCGGCAGACCTGACCCTGAACCGGTCCCTGGAAATCGCTGTGGGCGGAGCACCGCCGTCTCCTGCCATTATCGCCCAGATGGAGCAGATGGGCGCCAACGTCAACCATGTGTACGGGCTCACAGAGGTATACGGCCCCTATACGGTCTGTGCCTGGCACGAGGCGTGGAATGACCTTCCGGCGGATGAACGGGCTGCCATCCGTTCCCGACAGGGGGTGGCCTATACGGTCTGCCAGTTCCTGGATGTGGTGGATACCGAAACCATGGTGCCGGTGCCCCGGGACGGTAAAACCATCGGCGAGGTGGTGATGCGGGGCAATGTGGTGATGCTGGGCTATTACAAGGATGAAGCGGCCACAAAAAATGCCTTTGAGGGCGGCTGGTTCCACTCCGGGGATCTGGCGGTGATGCACCCGGACAACTACATCCAGATCATGGACCGGCAGAAGGATATCATTATTTCCGGCGGTGAAAATATCTCCACCGTTGAAATCGAGAATGTTCTGTACAGCCATAACCACATCCTGGAGGCTGCCGTGGTCGCCACCCCGGATGAAAAATGGGGAGAGGTGCCCAAGGCATTTGTCACCCTGAAAGAAGGGGCCAGCCTCACCGAGGAAGAGATCATTGCCTATTGCAAGGAAAACCTGGCAAGGTTCAAGGCCCCCAAGTATGTAGAGTTCTCTGCCCTGCCTAAAACCTCCACCGGCAAGGTCCAGAAGTATGTGCTGCGAAGAAAGGAGTGGGAAGGTCGTGAAAAACGGGTGAATTGAGCCGGAATCTTTCCAAGAGTGCTGCCGGTGAAAGGTCTGTTTTACCGGCACCGGCAGCCCTGTTTCAAGGGGATAACGAAAATTTTCTAGGGAGAGAAACCATGAGATACACCAAATTATACAATGAAAAATGCTGCTCCCCTGATGCTGCCGTAAATGCGGTTAAATCCGGGGACTGGGTGGATTACGGGCATTTTTTGTGCGCCCCCCCGGTACTGGACCGGGCCCTGGCCGAAAAAAAGGATGAACTGACAGATGTAAAAATCCGGTCCGTGGGGTTTCCCGGC
>JANQML010000243.1 GCA_028280105.1 Desulfobacula sp.
TCCGGGAAAAACGTGAAGATCCCATCTTCTTCGTTCCCAAGGTTTTGCGGTAGAGTACTACAGCGGCAACCTTGGCGCCTTGAAGCTGGATCCTTCACGCTTTTTGCAACGATGAGGTTAATATACGCCCGAATCATTGCTTCATCCAAACCAACGGTGCCGACACAATACCCTCGTGCCCAAAATGTTCTTCCTCTTACCATTCGACTGTTTCTGGTTCCAAAACTCATCACCTCCGAAGCACTTTTCCTTTTCAAAAGGCCTATCGTATGGGCATTTGATGGTGGATTTGGTTCGTATCCCTGTTTTATTCATACCTTGGAAACTTTATGCAATGCGGGGCAAACACCTGTTTTTCGAGTTTTTGATATGAAAAAATTATTTTATAAAAATATTGACTTATTATTTTATATAAAATAACTATTTTACATATTAAATTTTAATAAAATAAAAAGACCCGCCAATGACAAATAAAAAAATAGACAGGGTTGACCGGGAGTTGATCAAACTGCTCAGCGAAGACGGGCGGATGCCGGCCAAGGAACTGGCCAAAAAGCTCGATGTGTCCGCACCCACGGTCCAGTCCCGATTAAGCGCATTGATCAACCGCGGTATTCTCAAAGTGGCCGGGCTGGTGGATACGTTCAAGACCCGGGACACCCTGGTGGCCATCATTGCCATCCGGGTGGACGACAACGGCAAGATGGGCCATGTGATCGATCAGCTCATGGAGTTTGAAAACATCCACTGGGCCGTTACCGTCACGGGCCGGTATGATATTTTTGCCGAAGTCATTGTCACCGAAGGCATTGAGTGGATGTTTGAATTTTACGAAGAACAGATGAGCCGGATTGAGGGCATCAGCCATGCCGAGTCGTTCATGGTGACCAATACCCGGCGCAAATGGACCCTGCTGCCGCCCCAGATCAAAGGGTGGCTGCCCAAATCCTGAAAGGACCCAAAGGCTGTGAAAATAACCGCTGTCAAAACCTGGAAAGAAAATCTGAAACTCACACGTCCCTATACCATTGCCTATGAAACCGTGGACAGTGTGGAAAATGTGTTTGTCAGACTTGAGGCGGCCAACGGGATGACCGGGATCGGTGCGGGTTCCCCTGCCCCTGATGTCACCGGTGAGACCATGGCGGCATGTATGGCAGCCCTGGATGGGCTGGAAGAGACGTTTGTGGGCGCGGATCTTCGATACTGCCGCACCCTTTTGTCCGACCTCAACAGGCGCCTTGCATCGACGCCGGCTGCCATGGCCGCGGCTGACATTGCCCTTCACGATCTGGTGGGAAAATCCCTGGGGCTGCCCCTGGCAGATCTTTTCGGCCGTGCCCATGACAGTCTTCCCACCTCCATCACCATCGGGATCCTGCCCCTGGAGGAGACCCTGGAAGAGGTCCGGGAATGCCTGGACAGGGGGTTTTCCGTCCTGAAAATCAAAACCGGCCTGGATGTTGAAGCGGATATTGAACGGGTATTGAAAATCCATGAACTGGCAGGGCCCGGGGTATTGATCCGGGTGGATGCCAACCAGGGCTATGCCGCAGACAAATACCAGCGCTTTTTCGACCGGACATCCCATTGTGTGCAATTTACGGAACAGCCTCTTAAAGCAGACCATATCAAAGAGATGCAGACCCTTTCCGAAAGATTGAGATCGAGTAGGGTGAGACCGGGTAATTAATCCGGTCTCATCCCTCTCACAGAACCGTACGTACGGGCCTCGTATACGGCTCATGCATATCTTTATCTTAA
>JANQML010000245.1 GCA_028280105.1 Desulfobacula sp.
TCCGGGAAAAACGTGAAGATCCCATCTTCTTCGTTCCCAAGGTTTTGCGGTAGAGTACTACAGCGGCAACCTTGGCGCCTTGAAGCTGGAACCTTCACGTTTTTTGCAACGATGAGGTAAAGATGTCCCCGCAAGACCGGATGGCCGGCTATAAATGAAATTCAGACATCATTTTTTGATGAAGAATGCGAACAACAAGAATACCGTTTGAGGTATTTTTGTAAAAGACGGAATGGCTGACATGCTCATGCCTTAAATAGTCTTTTCTGATATGATTGATCCGGCGACCGATTCCAGGCTGATCTGCAAGAAGAGACAGGGTTTCATGAGGGATAATAAGTATGATCTTGCTTTTGCTTCACCGAAATGATGAAATGAATAGCTGAAGATATCCACCAGATCCTCATCTGCTTTCCGGGATAATCTGTACTCAGCCATTTTTCATCTGTTTTGTTTCCGCTTTCATGATATCGATGATGGATCTGTCGCTTATACCGCTGTTTTCTCCTTCAATAAGGGCAATCCTTATTTCATCCTGTTGGCGTTGATCGTGCCGCACAAGGTCCCTTATGTAATCGCTGGCATTGGCAAATTGCCCTTCATCTACCTGTGCATCAATCCATGATCGCATCCTGTCCGGTATTGAAATATTTAAAGTTGCCATAATTCGCTCCTGACAGCCGTTGTCCTTGTTCATAATAATATCAGGCTGAAAATGTGTATTGTCTTTATGTGATAATGACATATATTGGCAATCTTTGTCAATTTTTTTGAGTTGTCAGCTATCGGCAATCATTTGTCAGTTGTCATCCGTGTGTGATGATCTCCGCACTTCCGTATCAATTTTTTTTGTCATTCGCCTCAAAAAAAAGAAAACAGAAAATTCCCTTCGATATCTGTTTACAGAAGCCAAAATCAACAAACAGATAAAGGAGAATGAGATGAGAAAAAACAGTATACTTAAAGGCATTGTCTATTCGATATTTGTTGTGCTGCTGGTTTCAGGCAATTGTTTTTCAGATTCACTTTTTAAGGCGTATACGGAGAAATCCAAACAGGAACTCATGGATGAGACAGATGCCATGTCCAAAGAGATAAAGGATCGGTTCAACCAGAAATCATTGGAAACCGCGCAGCAGAAGATTGATTATTACGACTATTTTTCAAATTTAAAAAAACTGGTTCTCTATGGTGGCAAGCTTGCAACCTATGCAGAGTACGATCAGGATTTAAAGTTTGCAAAGGACAATGAGTTGTTTAAAGGGCTTCCGGAAGACCAAAACGAAAAAGCCGGGTTGACAGCACGGTTTGTGAACGAAAAATATACCCGGATGCAACACAATGTAAAAGATGAAATCCAGACTTATGAGGATCTCATCCGGATCAGCCTGGATTCCTGTGAACTGCTGTCGTCAAATGATTTAAGCGGATTTGTTTCAGCCGGAGATTCAAGGCAAAGAATTCAATTCTATTTTGAAAACAGCAAAGACTTTAAACGCTATCTTGAGAAAAGAGACCGGCTTGCCAGAACATGGCCCGGCATTGAATTGAGAATCAAAAAACAGATTTCTCTTTGGGATGAGAAAGGCATGGACCCGGAAGACCCGATAATCGACCGGAAAATTACGGAGGCAGTCAGCCATGAAGGCTCTGTTTAAACATGGTGACGGAAGGTTGAAGACCTCAAGGATCGCCCTGTTTGTATTTCTTGTTCTGCTGGTCTGCCTCTCATTTGCCTATAAAATGGGTAAATCGGCTGACAAAGTTCTTGTAAAAATTGAACATCTGTTTGAGGCTCAAAAAAACGAAAGCAAAAAAGAACCGGAGGCTGTTGTTAATAAGCCCTTGGAAGACCCTGTTCCCAGGGAAAGATCCGGGATTCAACCCAATGAAGAACAGGTGTCATTGAAAACAGGGAAAGAGATTGGGGACGGAGACCGGAGGAAGGGAGGAAGGGAGGATGGAGACCGGGGGAAGGGAAGATGGAGACCGGATCAAAAGGCTGAAAAGTCTGTTCAAAGAAAAGATCCCAAAAAAAAGACAGGACAGGAAGATGAATCCCTGGCAGGTAAAAAGTCTTTACCAGAAGTAATGGCTGAAGACATTTTAAACAATGTGTCCACCAAAAACAGGGCTGCTGAGAAGGCACTGCTGAACAAACCCATACGCTCTGAAAAGGATCAGGCCGGGTTGACCTTATCCCGGAACGTGAACGTGGATTTAGACAAAGAAGTCATAAAAGCAGGGAATGAAAACCAGGCCGCCCTGAACCTGCCTTCCAAAGCGTATTTTGAAATGTACACCCAATGGAAGAGACAGGGGGAAACCATGGACGGGAAAAAAACGCTGGTGGGACTGAGAATACTTGACCTTGAAAAGGTGTATGACCTTTTCCAGATGAAAGCTGTGGCGGTTAAAGAAGGTGAACCCCATACTGATCTTGAAGATAATTCAAGAGTTGCCAGGGCATCTTTATCAGAGTTTTCCTCCACCTGCTTTATCGTGACCAGTCCCTGGGAAAAGTGGGGTGACGCCCTGAGGAGTAACGGTTTCAGAGAAAAGGACAGTATTGAGGTCAGGTACTATACTTATGAATTTGTGAGAAATTCAATCTATGCCAGAGCGTTAAAAGCGTTTGCCTGGAGTGTTAGACAACTTAATCTGCCAAAGGATACAGACCCTTCACAGGCTGATGTGCTTGGCAGAGTTTATGCGATAAATAGAGAAGGTGGCGGTTCTTTCGGGGTCTTTGTTCCGCTGCAGGTGGATTTTCAGTCCGGGGAATCCGTTAAGATAAACCCGGTTCTCTGTTTTGAAGGCCAGAAAGATATCCAGGTTTTAAATAGCGCAGGGCTTTTGATGAATTGAATTTTCACCGGAGAAATTTGACTTTTGTTCAATAAAATTTTTATAAAAGAAGGTAAACCTCATCGTTGCAAAAAGCGTGAAGGTTCCAGCTTCAAGGCGCCAAGGTTGCCGCTGTAGTACTCTACCGCAAAACCTTGGGAACGAAGAAGATGGG
>JANQML010000280.1 GCA_028280105.1 Desulfobacula sp.
TGAGCGGAAAAAACTGCGCCATGGTCATGTCCTTTTTTAGCCCCAGGGCAAGGCCGCCCTCCACCCGCCCTTGGGGAAGGCTGACATTCAGTTCCGACACCCGGATCTGGAAGTCCTTTTTGAGCAGTTTCTCAGCTTCGGCCATCAGCCGGGCGGAATTTTGGGCCATGGCCTGAATCATCATCTTGTTAATTTCTTCGGCACTGAAACTCGTTTTTTCGGCCTGGGAAAATACCCGATTCATCATCTCCGAATAAAGGGTTACAATGGATTCATAGGCCGGGATATCAATGTGGTCGATCCCCCACCGAAACGACCAGTCGGAAAAAGGCCTGCCCTCAATCACGATCGTGTCCAGCGCCACCCCCATATCCATGCTTAACCGTGTCTTGTCTTCACTGGCCGTTGTGTCAAAATCCATAACCAGTCCGGAACAATTCATAATTTCAGACTGATCGGTAATCTTGGCTTTTTCAAGACGGACCGCCCCCTGCCCCTCCCAGATCATATCGGTCACCCGGCTGTACGCTGCCTCTAACGTCATCGGTCCCACATGAACGCCTTCCCCCTCAGCAACTCCGTCCCATTTCCCCTTGGAAGAAAGGGTGGTCAGTTTCCTGTCAACAAGGGTCGTGAGTTCAAGGGCCCCGACATTCAGCATCTCCCCGTCCGATTGAAATAAAAGTTTGTCCAGTCGGATGTTGGATGTAATGGGACCAAAGGCCGGGTATCGGGTATGGATCGTCAGCGGATTTTTCCCATCCTGACGGGCGGCAACCCAATCTTCAAACCACTTATTTTTCTCAAGTCTGGTTTCCGAGGCCACACCGAAAAAACCGTGGGTTGCATTTTCCACAAACAGGACCTCGTCCAACCCGAATGCCGCACCCATATTTCCGAAACCCATCCGCCATTCAATCCGGCTGTCTGAAAACCCCCGGTCGTAATCAATGATTTCCACGCGGATTTCAGAACCCGTGTCTGCATTCATCCGGTTTATATCCTCGAATGCGGCAGTCACGATTTTTTGGGTGATAACTCCGTTGACATAGGGCAGCCCGGCGATGGCGGCAACAATTAACGCCACAAGTATGATCAATAGTTTTTTCATGGATATTCCTTTGAGAAAAATGAGATTGAAAGATCTGAATCTGTTTGAAAAATTGACTCACACCGGATACCAGACCCGGTAAAACTATGCAAGAAAAAAGATAAAATCCTGCCATTGTGATCGTCATGAAGATCTCGTTTTAAAGATATCAAGGGCAACTGTGGCTGGCGGCGGCCGCAAAATTTCTATAATAAGGAAAGAGGAAACATCATGATCAATGGTCCCATCTTTTTATTTCCGGTGATAGGTCTCGTATAAATCCAGGTAAAACCGGCCCTCTTCCAATCGGTGCCGTTTGATACATCCATTGCCGTAAATCCGGCATTTTTCCTTCAGCACTTTTTGAGCACTCGCAACCTGTGCGGGTGTCAACACCCCGGATTCAATGATATTGATCAGGGATTTGATCCGGTACCGGTCCTGGGAATGGCGGCTCGACAACTGGTCGGGATGACCGCCATGTTTGATGGTACAGGGTTTTTCAATTAAAAAGACCGGCGTGTCATGGCTGACCCGCAACCAGAGATCATAATCCTCACACACGGTGAATGTCTCATCAAAGAGTCCCTTTGTTTCAAACAACTCCTTTCTCATCATCACGGCGGACGGGCTGACCAGACAGAGATTCAGAGAGGGTTCAAATATCATCCCCGACGGTTTTTTATGTTTCGCCTTTGGATTGACCCGGCGGTGATTTCGAATCCATATCTCTTCGGTCTGGCAGATCATGGCTTCAGGGTGGCTGTTAAAGAACTCGACCTGGCAGGAGATCTTTTCGCTTGTCCAGGCATCATCAGAGTCGAGCAGAGCGATCAGTTCTCCCCTGCTTTTTTTAATACCGGCATTCCGGGCGGCGCTCACCCCTTTGTTTGGCTGGGAAATGAGTGTGACTCGTCCGTTATATCCGGCCAGCACCTGCGGCGTGTTATCGGTTGACCCGTCATCGATAACGATCAGTTCAATGTTGGGGTAATCCTGTTCCAGTACGGAATCAATGGCGGTTTCCAGAGTCCGGGCCCTGTTATATGTGGGCAGGATCACGCTCACCTGCGGCAGGGTGTCCGGAGCCGCTATACTATCCATTGAGCCCGCCTTTTTTGTTTAAAGTGTTTTGCCTGCTTCCAGGTCGGTTCTTTCATAAAATAAACCTCAACGTTGCATAAAAATTTTATCATAAAAGATGAAATCAGTTGGTGGTACAACAAAAGCTTTGAATTTAAAGATGCTTTCAAGACTTCATCATAAGTGGGTTCCACCATTTCATCTTTTTTTACAAATTCCTACCCTTCGGGAAAAGCGTGAAGATCCCATCTTCTTCGTTCCCAAGGTTTTGCGGTAGATTACTACAACGGCAACCTGGGCGCCTTGAAGCTGGAACCTTCACGCTTTTTGCAACGATGAGGTTAAGTTATTCGGGTTTGGTGACGATTGGTTGTAAATAATCGCAATATCATAAAGGTATCAATTGTCAACACAACTGGAGTGAGGTTTTTAAAATGGGGAAATTATTATTTGTTTGGGTGGTTATCGGGTTTGCATTAATCGGTTGTACCGGAAAAGCGATTACTCAGCAAAACGGTTTAAATAACCATGTGAGTACCATTCCGGAAAAAACGGCCGTTAATAAGGTCGTCACATTTGACGTGATTGGAAAGGGAATTGAGCCCGAAGACTCATTGACCAAAGGCCAGGCGGTTCTAATGGCGGAAAGGGCGGCTGTGGCGGACGGGTACCGGCAGTTTGTGGAAAAAATCCGGGGTGTCTATGTGGATGCCTATATGAAAGCCGGGTACGGCGCCGTCAACTGGGATGTCGTTAAAACGAGCACCCAGTCGTGGCTCCGGGGTGTTGAACTGGTTGAGGTGAAACACGGGGCCTTCGGTATTATTGAAGCCCACATGCAGCTCAGGGTCAATTTTGTAAAAGACGAAATGGTCTGGTGGCCGGCCGGTATTGACGATAATACATCTGCCTCTTTATAATCTATGGATCGGCCCGGCCAAACAAAATTCTTTGACTGAACACCACAAAGCGAGGATCAAATGAATATTCACAAAAAAAATAGCACCGCCCTGTGGATTGCCGTTTTTCTTTTGGTTTTATCCGTTTCAAACGGGAAAGCCGTTACCGGTTCAAATCCGGTAAACGAGCCGGATAAAAGAAATGCCCGGGTAATGATCTCGGAATTTAATTCGCGGATCATTGAGATTCAAACGGAAATTTTCGACCTGAAACAGGATCTGGAATGGCTGAATCATAAAATTACCCGTATGACGTTGTCCAACCGCCCCGTCTCATGGTCAATCTCCAATTCCGTGCAGCAGAAGGCCCGGCGGATCGATGCACTGGAAAAGCAGAAAGCCTATTGCATGGATCGCCTGGACTTTTATCAAACCCATTTAAAACCCCCCAAAAAACAACAGCCACCCAAAAAACAACCCCCTCAACCGGAAAAAAGCCAATTGCTGCAGGATCTGTCAGCTAAAATAGAGGCTGCCGGTCTTTCGGACTGGATCGAAATCGAGCCGGATCAACCCCCCGGAGCCTTCAATATTAAAACCGTTCTGCCCATATTGTTTGCATCGGGAAGTGCGGTTATTGTCGATGAATATCATAGCTTTTTAAAAACCTTTGCCTCCCTTGTCAAGGACCTTGACGGCAGGATTGTGGTGGACGGCTACGCAGATATCGATCCGATCCGTACAAAAAAATACCCATCCAATTTTGAGCTGGGAGCCACGCGGGCGGCAAATATTGTTCATTCCCTGGTCAAATACGGGGTTAACCCATCGGTCTTTAAAATTGCCAGTACAGGTAAATACAGACATGCACCCCTGAAAATGTCCAAAAATAAGACATTGGAACGATATGTTAACATTACGGTACAGGTCTCTGGATAGTTCAAACCAAAGCCAAAATCCTTATATCGGAAACGCTTTGCAAGTATAATCGATATTGTTTTTCAATCCGTTTTTGGTATTCGCAGGTGACCTGTTTCATATAATCAGTCGATTCTGAAAAACCTATATTTAGAATCGACTAGATTAGGTTCCATCAACCAGATCATAGCCGTTAGTGTGACAAAGCAACCCGAAAATCCGCTCAATTGAGTGGGCCATAGTACCATCTAATTGACCAGTTTCAGATTTAAACATATTAAAATCAATCGTTTTATAAAGCTGTTTAAATACGACCGGTTTAAACCAGAACATTGAACCTGACGGGAACGTGAAATTTTCGGTAATCCGTATATTGTTTTCAACTGCAAAGGATTCCACCATCTCGTTGTTGGAACCGACCCAGTCTTTATAATTAAAAACATTTCCCTTTGGTGCAATGATTCCGGTTTTTGAATCGCTTGCAAGTTTTTCCAAATTTTTTTTTATAATTTTCGGGGACCCGATTAATCCTTTTATCAAACTATGACGCCACTTGTCTCCATCTTCTCTGTGAAGGGATTTTTTACTGTGTATTTTACAGATGTACGAATAGTTTAAAGGGTATATGTTATTGAAAATTTTCAGGAAGGGCAGGATATCTCTACCTCTATTTTCAAAGGAAAAAATTCTGGCATCCGGATAAACATCCAGAATGCTGTTGATATGATTCACAGAACACTCATTGTTTATATTTATATATAAATCGAATTCTAAATCTTTGAAAGAGGATAGACTATCTCTAATTTCATCCCATAGTTCAATATAATGAAGGTGTATTATTACAGCTATTTCCGAGGTTTTGTTGATGTTACGGCATTGTTCGAGTAAATTAAATTTTTCTTTATCAAATTTTTTTAATGTTTGATATGTTTT
Source organism: Desulfobacula sp. (assembly GCA_028280105.1). Taxonomy (GTDB): domain Bacteria; phylum Desulfobacterota; class Desulfobacteria; order Desulfobacterales; family Desulfobacteraceae; genus Desulfobacula. The sequence continues at coordinate 4,924 of JANQML010000280.1, forward strand.
GTCAAGGTATGCATACCCATATCTGCTGTCCGGTTCAAGGTATGCACCTTCGGCCCATTCGTTCCAAGCATTTATAAAAATAATTTTTTCATCCCCTTGTTTTTGTTTTTGAGTATTATACAAAAGGTATTCCAGCCACTTGGAATATCGTTCAGGTGATGCATTATGGAATGAGATCCCCTTACCCGGTTTCCTTGCTTCATTGTCCCATCCGGGGCAAAGACTCCTGAATTTGACAAAATTCGTTTCTTCTCTGGTCATACTGTAATCAATGGCAAAATTATAATCAAACACATGGCCTTGATAGTTTTTATTATAAAACTCTAAATGTTTTGAAATTTCGGGTACCTGAAATGTGTTCGGGGCAAATTCCGTAGCAGCGTCAAAATCGATGTGGGTGGGATCTGTGTGTTCGTGGGCATGTGACAACACAAGATAAATTTCTCCGATTCCGCAGGTGTCGCAATACTTGCGCCAGCGTTTAACGGTTTCTTTAATTTCAGGAAAAAGGGAAGGGCGATATAGCATCAATAAAGGCTTGCCATTTACGCGAATATATCTGGGGTCTTTTAATATGGGTTCGATTTCCTTTATAAATGCCATGTCATCTTCAAAAGAATGATCTTGCTTCAGAATGACTTCATTTTCAAGACCATCCCATCGTTTGGTCCAGTTTTCATTTGCCCAGTTGATACAAAACGGAAAATCCAACTCTGGGTTGGAAAGTATCTGTTCCAAAGGGCGCTCCAATACTTTTTTACCGTTAAACCAATAATAATGGTAACAAAACCCATGGATACCATAGTTTTTTGCCAACTCAATTTGTTTCTTTTGGATTTCTTTAGATCTTAGATCATAAAACCCCAGTTCCCCTGGTAATCTGGGCTGATAATGTCCGGAAAACTGGGGAATGGCTTTTGTCACATTAGTCCATTCAGTAAACCCTTTTCCCCAAGCATCATCATTCTCTTTGATCGGGTGAAATTGCGGAAGGTAGAATGCAATCAGACGGATTTCGGTGTTGTTTTCAGGATAGGAATGGTAGGTGATATATTCATTTTTATCATTATTCAGAGAGAAACAGTGTTCAAAATGCGGGACTGAAACCGTTTCTGAAGCAGGCGGTTCAATGTTTGAAACAGGTGTTTGTCCCTTAAATTTTGACACCAGGTAGGCGGCTTTATTTTTGAATCCTCTGATATTATCATTGTTATAAAAACGAATCGTTTTGGCGGGAATTTTTTTGATTCCACCAACAGACTGAACTACATCACGAAAATGCTTTACCTTTTGAAATATGGGTAGAGTGAGAATCGATTTTATACGAAATTCTATCTTGGAATAGGAATCAAGAGAAACGTTTCGCCTCACCCATCGTATTGGTTTTGTAATACGCCATGAAGTGCTGTTTAAGATATCATCGATCATGGCACTTTTTCTGGCAAAATCCATTTTCAGCAACTCGTTTTCCGCAGCAACAGCTGATAGTTCCGCTTTTGTGTCATTGTATTCATTATTAAGAGTATCATATGCATCGGATTTTACTCTCAGAGCATTTGAAATCGTATTTACCATTTCAGAGTTTTCTAACGGGTGTTCATAAAGACTTAAAAGCGCCGGAGGTATTTGTACCTGGCTGGCAATGGATATAAAATAGAGGGGATTAAAAATACCATTTTTTTTCTCTGCAATGCCTTTGCTGTTCTTTTTAAAGCCAACAAAGTGGCTTTGGTCCAACTTATTTATCGGCGTGACATAAGAGCCGTATTTGATCCTCTGACCAAGCATTGTCTGATGCTCAAAATTCTTTTTTATCAGCTCCTCAAATTCAGAATAATACAATTCCTTTACATGGAATTGATTGTCGTGACCGGTCAAATCCGAATACTCTTTTTTATCCGGTGAAGAGATAATGAGCAGTCCTTCTTTAGCCAATACTCTTTTTATTTCATTGATGAATTCAATGTGTTTGTCATGATGTTCAATGGTTTCAAAGGAAATAATCAAATCCACACTATTATTCTTTAACGGGATGGCGGTGCAATCGCCTTGAATAAAATCCAGATTCACTTTACTGTATTTTTTCCGGGCATGCATAATCGCCTCTTCGGATATGTCAACTCCGATCACGGATAAAGCCGCATCCGCCAATGTGTTTGAACCATATCCTTCTCCGCAGGCAATGTCTAATACTCGTTTTCCGGCAGCAAACCCTGATGCCAGATAATATCGATGCATATGCTCAATTTGAACATCTCCTTCCACATCGGGAAGAAAACGCTCCCCGGTCCATTTTAAACCACTCACGATTGATATCCCTATATTTTTTTATTATTCAAACAATACACCAATGTTGAAGCTCGACGGATTCAGCCGGGATTGCCAGGGCACATCCTGTTCCATCCAAGCCATCGGGTGGTATGACATCAACTAACAAGGCATCATAAATCCAATCCTGTTGGATATGAGTGTTTTTCGTCCCCTCTGCAATTGCAGCACTTATGGAATAGAGCCCCACGGATAGTTTGGGAAATGTAAAACAGATCCGAAAACACCCGTCATATCCCTCTTTTAATTTATCTGTGGGAGAATTGTAAAGATAAGAATTTACGGTGAAGATTTTATTTCCCAGCCTGTCTTTAACCGTTATCCCGGCGGCAACACCAATTTAATATAGTCAATTGAATTTATTCAATGACTGCATCCTATTTTCAACGTTGTCGTATACCATACAACGAAGATTATTCAAAAGGTTATTTTTTTCGTTGGAATGGACAGTCTGAACAATCTGAACGTCTCCGCATATCTGCCACTTATACAACATTCCCAACGGTTGATTTTATATCCAGATATATTGTGATTGACAGTGCTAAAATTCTTTTATATTGTTTTTGAACTTAATTTGATGAATGTAGCTGAGATAATTGGATGCCAGCCAACACTTCACTAAAACTGAAGTGTCTGGATTTGTCTTTTTCTTCTATACTCTTCATCCTTTGAGAAAATCGTGAAGGCCTTGTTTTCCCTTTGCAAGAGATTTCCATTAACGGAAAGGATGTATGTTTTTTAAAAACAAACTGAAAAATAAGGGCGTTTGCCCTATATGCGAAATAGAAGTTAATTTTATAGCAAAACAATCTTGGTTGCGTGATTTTTATATTTGTACGAATTGCGGCAGCATTCCCCGAGAACGTGCATTGATGGAGACAATAAAGACTAATTATCCCAACTGGAAGCAGGCAGTTATCCATGAAACTTCACCCGGAAACAGAGGAACAAGTGTCCGTCTCCAAAATGAATGCAAGGAGTATATTCCATCACAATATTTCAAAGACAGACCCCTTGGAACGGTTAAGAAAGGGATTCGATGCGAAAACCTTGAATCTTTAACATTTGAAGATAATAGCATCGACCTCCACATAAGCCAGGATGTAATGGAACATGTATTTGATCCGGCAAAAGCCTTTTCTGAAATCGCAAGAACTTTGAAACCCGGTGGCATGCATATATTTACGGTTCCCCTGGTCAATAAAGCAAATCCTTCTGTGCGGCGTGCAAAAATAGATAACGAAAATAATATTGTGCATTTTGAAAAGCCCTCCTATCACGGGAGTCCGATTGGAGATGGAAAATCTTTGGTAACTATTGATTGGGGGTATGATATCTGTGATCATATATTCCAAAGCAGTGGATTATTTACTCGGATTATTTATATTGATAACATTGAAAAGGGGATTCGGGCCGAGTACATTGAAGTGTTGATAACACAAAAAAATCAAAAGAAAATATCTGTCAGCGATCTGTAATCGTTGCCCTTACCTCATCGTTGGGGTTTACTTTTCGGATAAAAACAGAAAGCGTGACATAGCCAACACTTGTCTGAATTTGGCCTGGGGATAAATTTGTCGGCGTTTAAGTTCCAATAAACGATGCCTTGGTGTTAGAGCCAACAAAGACGAATAGGTTTGAATCAATGGAAGATTCTGATTTGCTGGGTCATGTTCCAAAATTCGCCGACCCAGCGATTGGGCTTGGAAAATTGATTGGGTCAGGTTTTTTTTACCTGAAAGCCAGGCCTCCCACCAATTAACTTTAAACGGATTTAAAAATTGAAGAATCGATTTTGCTCCCACAGCATTGTTGTCATGCTGACGGTACCTGACCAAAGGGGTGTTTGTAAATTGAATTTGACCAAAAACGGCAGCGCAAAGTCCCAGCCACCAATCGTGCATCAACGCAGATTTGGGTAGCGGCAAGGCAATTTCAAGCAGTTTTCGATTGATCATTACAGTACAGCCCGTGACAAAGTTTTGAACCAATAAAACCGTTAACGGGTCGAAAGATTCATGCCGGATACCCTGGTATTTCATAAGGGACGGGGAAATGGAATCCAATGAGGCATTAACGACCTCCAGATCGGAATGCAGCAAAATTGGGATTTCCCCATAATTTGTTTCCGTTTTTTTCATCTGTTCCAGTTGAACGGATAATTTATCCGGCTGCCAGATATCGTCCTGATCTGAGAAAACAAAATACCGGCTTGAAGTCTGCAACCCTTTTTCCATCAAAAGACTAAAATTTCCCAAAGCACCTTTGTTTCCCAGATTATCCCGAATCAGGGTGATACGGGTATCATTGGCGGCATAGGACTTCAAAATATCCATGGAATCGTCTGAAGACACGTCATCTCGAACCAGCAGTTCCCAATTGGTATGGGACTGTGTAAGGATGCTGTTCAGTTGGGTGGCGATATGCCTTGCCCCGTTATATACACCCATTAGCACGCCTATTTTTGGAGAGACAGCATCCATAATGTTCTGATAATTAATAAAAACCCGTACTGATGTCAATAATTGGATATTTACATCAATTCCTTTTTTGGAACCTTTTGGAAATCAGATCAGCTTAGCTTTTGATCCATTGCCATCTAAAAAACCCTGTTGCGATTTATGGCTCAAGAAGATAGAGTATGTGCTCGAATAAAATGAATCGTCAAACGGGTAGGACAGATGATGGCACAAAACGCTATGCCGTTATCCCCCGGAAAGGGGATGATAAACCTCATCGGTATTGGGGTGCATTTATGTGCACCAAATAGATCAAACTTTGTAACTTTTATCTTTCTGTAATATATATTAAAAAAAGAAATTTTGACACAATGGCCGTCTGAATGATCAAGAAAACCAATATAGTTCTTTTTTTAAGTATTATTTTATTTACTGCCTTGTCATTTTCACTCGATTCCTATGTCTATGCGGCTGGAGATTATCAGGTTACCGTTGTTGTTTCACAGCGAATCAAGCCGTACATGAGTGTGCTGGAGGGCATGAAACAGGGGTGGAGTACACACAAGATATCGGCAGAGGTTGTTTTTCTTTTAGGTTCAGGCGGCCGGGACAACCTGGAAAAAGCGGAAAAGGGCAGAATTACCGAACAATTAATAAAAGACCGGCCAGATCTCTATGTCGCAGTGGGCCCGGAGGCCGCCCAAATGGTGTGGGGCCTTCCGGCCGGACTTGCCAGGCTCTATACCGCGGTTCTCAGCCCGGACGATTTATTGCCGGATCATTCCGTTCATTGCGGCATCTCGCTTCGAATTCCGGTTCACCGGCAGGTCCGGGAACTGTCGATGGCGTTTACCAATTTAAAGAGAATCGGACTATTGTTTGACAAACGCAATAACAGGGGGTTTTATGAAAAAGCCGTTGCCGCATCCCGGCAATACGGTCTAGAGATCATACCGCTTCAAGTACAGTCAAGGGACCGGATCGGCCGGGTCTTGAATGAGAACTGGCAGAATATCGACGGCATCTGGCTGATTCCGGACCGAACCGTGATTTCCGAGAAGATCATACAGCACATCATCAAGCAGGGCATATACAATAACAAAGGGGTGATCGGGTATAATTCCTATTTTATCCGCTCTGGTGCGGCCTTTTCCTTTGATTTTGATTATACGGCTCTGGGGCGGCAGACCGCTAGAAAAAGCTTGGCCTATCTTGAAACCCGGCAGTGCCGGATTGAACCGCCTGAATTTAAAACCGTTATCAATCATAACGTGGCAGATAAACTCGGTCTGGAAAAAGGGGAATGACGGCAATGGTTTTAAAAAATATCGGCATACACACCCGGGTTCTCACCGCTGCGGTGATGCTGATCAGTGCCTCCACACTGACCCTGGGGTATCTGGGTGTAAATATCATCAACCAGTTTGTCACTTCACGGTTTTCAGAGCGGATCAACTTTATGACCCAATACCTGGCGCTGAATTCCGAACTGGGGATTCTGATTGATGAAAGAGCGCTTTTGAAAGGCCTGGCCCAAAATATGCTCAAAGAAAACGATATTGCCGGCGTCATCATTGTCGATTCCCAGGACCGGGAATTGGTCCGGGAAGAGCGGCAGATCCAGGGACCTTTTCAAACGGCCGGCAAATCCGTCTACCTCTCCCAGGCACAGGGGGAGAACATGTTCCTGGATTCGATTAATGACACACCCGGGATAAAAAAGATCGGCAGGGTGGATGTTATCTATTCCACAAGGGGGATTAAAGACCTGGTCAACAAAATGAAACAACGGTTTTTTATAATTGCACTGACCCTGATCCTGATCTCCTGTTTGATCTTTTATTTTATCTCCCGGTCCCTTGTCAGGCCGGTTAAGTCGCTTTCAAAAGTTGCCCGGAAAGTCTCCATGGGGAATCATGATATAAGGGCGCCCCAGGGAAACACACCGGAAACGATCAAGCTGGCCGACGCCTTTAATGAAATGCTCGACTCCATTGCCAGGGGACGCCGGACCATTGTCCGTGCCTATGAAAAAATGGCCAGGCAGGAGACCCTTGCCGAGGTGGGAAAATTTTCCATGATGATTGCCCATGAGGTGAAAAATCCCCTGGCAATCATCAAAAGCTCTCTGGAGATGATGAAAAAAGAGCTGGATATCCCCCGGGACAACATAGCCCTGACCTATGCGGAAGAAGAGATTGTCCGGTTGAATGACCTGATAGAAAGCTTTTTAATGTTTGCCAAACCGGCCCGGCCCAGTTTTGAGATCACGGATTTAAATAAACTGATCTACCAGGTGGTGATCGGTTTTGAAATACAATACGACACCACCCGGTTAACCATAACCTCATCTATTCCCGACACCCCTTTTTTTGCCAAAGCCGACTTTGATCTGCTTTCAAGAGGGGTGGCCAATATTATTAAAAATGCCTGTGAAGCCAACCAGGGCAAAGGGGAGGTGGAGATTTTAATTGAATCTAAAAAAAATAAATGGCAGCTTAGGGTAGGCGACCAGGGCGCCGGGATCCGGACCGAAAAACCGGATGAGATTTTTGAGCCCTTTTTTACCACAAAAGCAACCGGAACCGGCCTGGGGCTGGCATTTGCCGACCAGGTGGTAAAAGCTCACGGCGGGAGTATAACAGCGGAGAACAGACCCGAAGGCGGTGCATTGTTCTGTGTGACCATGTTTGCTCATTTGACGGATAGACAACAATCCGGGGAAGAATAAAAACCATGGCAAAAAATCCATACATACTTGTCGTTGATGATGAAAGAAAGATGAGAACCCTTCTTTCAATGATGCTGGAGAGAAAAGGGTATCGAACCGAACAGGCTGAAAACGGCAAAGCGGCATTGAAAAAACTATTAACATCCGAATATGACCTGGTGATCTCCGATATTAAGATGCCTGAAATGGACGGGAAAGAGCTGATCCAAAAGATGCGGCAGCAGAACATGGTCACGCCGGTTGTATTTGTTACCGCATTTGCCACTGTCGATTCGGCCGTGGAAATGATGCGGCAGGGGGCTGCGGATTACGTGACCAAACCCTTTGATGAATCAAAAATCCGGATCACGGTGGAACGGGCCCTGAACCTGTCAAAGGTATTAACTGAAAATAGAGAACTGAAACGTCAGTTAAAAGATGAACAAAAACCCAGAACGCTGATATATGAATCAAAATGCATGGCCGGTGTGGTTCAACTGGTAAAAAATGTGGCCACCGTGGATACGGCGGTTCTGATCCTGGGAGAGTCCGGCACCGGCAAGGAGATCATTGCAAGGCATATCCATTCCCAAAGCGGGCGGAAGGATAAACGGTTCGTTCCGGTGAACTGTGCGGCCATCTCCTCCAACCTGGTCGAATCCGAACTCTTCGGATATGAGAAAGGGGCCTTCACCGGCGCGGAATCCAGGAAACGGGGCAAGTTTGAATATGCCAACGGCGGGACCCTCTTTCTCGATGAAATCGGGGATATGCCCCTGGACTCCCAGGGAAAGCTGCTGCGGGCCCTTGAAGAACGAAAATTTCAACGGGTGGGCGGGAATGAAGAGATACCGGTGGATGTCAGGATTATCTGCGCAACCAACAGAAATCTGGAGGCCATGGTCAACCGGAATAAGTTCCGGCAGGACCTGTTTTACCGGATCAATGTCTTTCCCATTGTGATTCCGGCACTGCGCGACCGAAAAGAGGATGTGGTCCCCCTTGCCCTGCATCTGATGAAAAAATTCGAGTTCGGAAGAGACCACACCATAAGTGATGATGCGTGTCAACGGCTCAAAGAGTACCCCTGGCCCGGAAATGTGCGGGAGTTGACAAATATCATTGAACGGTGCCTGATCCTCACCCGGGACAGTAAAAAGATAACAATGGATACGCTTCTGTTTTTAACCCCGGGGCCACCTGACAGGAATGAACAGGTTGTTATAAAATTGCCGCCGGGAGGATTGGCACTCCATCAGGTTCAGTTCAGCCTGGTCCGGCAGGCCCTCCAGGTGGCCGGTAACAACCAGACCACAGCCGCCAAGCTGCTGGGGGTGAGCCGGTCTAAATTCAGGGTATTGCTTAAAAATATGAATGGTGACCAATAGGATGATTTTAAAAATCAATATAAAAACAATGCGCTGCATCGCCGTTCTCTTATTCTATATTTGGTCGGCCGGCCTGTTGATTTCACCGGTTTATGCATCCGACACCATGCTCATGTTTGTGGGGGAAGACTTGGAGGTCCTTACCATTGCCTCCAGAAAGGAAGAGGCTGCCTGGAGCGCACCGGCCATTGCCAACGTGCTGACGCAAAATGAATTAGAGCTGTCAGGGGCTCAAACCCTTTCCCAGGCGCTGGACGATCTGCCCGGTTTTCATGTTGAGGAGACCCTTAGAGGTTCGATCCCCTATTTGAGGGGCATACCCAACTCTGCACTGGTCCTGTTCGACACCGTCCCCATCGGATCCGGTGCGGAACGGGAGAATAACCGGATTGATTTTGAGACCTCCCTGGTGCCTGTCAAACGGATCGAAGTGACACGGGGGGCCGGATCGGTTTTATGGGGGCCGGACGCCTTTGCCGGGGTAGTCAATGCGGTTCCTTTCACAGGCAAGGATTTCTCCGGGTTCCGGACCGGTCTTTCCACCTCGTCCGGCGATTCCGGAAACCATGCCTGGTTAATGCATGCAAAGGATTCCGGCCCTGTGGCCTCCTTTATTTCCGTTTCCGCCCGCCATACCGCAGAAGATGATACCCCAACCGATGTGGTTTCCTTTTGGAATGATAATTCTTCCATAACCCCTGTCAGCCGGCGGTTTGGAACCGGCCGGCCAGATGATTCCCACTACCTGGAGGTCTATGGCAATCTCTCTTTTTCAGACTGGCTGGTTCTGTCGGCCAGGTTGTCGGACAGTCAAAAGGCCTTTTCCGTCACAGACTGGAACCAGGAACATACCTGGGAGGAACAGAAGGCATATGAATCCAAGCTCTTCAAACTGGAAGCAACCAGGGAGATCGATATGGATGCCGGGCTCCGGTTCACCGGGTATTACTCGGATATCGGGCTGGATGAAACGATTGTCGACCGGACATTCCGTCAAAAAGAGTATTCCGCTTACGGGGAATTGATTTATGAAAGATCGCTTTTTGCCGCAGACGCACTGCTGACCGTTGGGGCGTCCTATAAAAAAGACCATTTTAAAGATGTCTTGGTATGGGAGACTTTTTACCCGGAGTTTTTTAAACCTATCAACACGTCCTCTGTACCGGAACCGTCAATTGAAGATTATGACAACCGGGTCGTCTCCGTTTTTGGCCAGTACCGGCATAAAATAAACAATATTGAATTCTGGACCGGTCTTAGAAAGGATCACCATGAAGAATATGAGGACAGGGTCAGTTTCAGTTCCGGTATGGCCTGGGCGGTTTCACCCGAATTCATGATAAAGACCATTTTAGGGTCTGCATACCGAACCCCGTTCGCCAAGCAGACCACTACTGAGAGAGGTACCGATCTTGAGCAGATTAAAAACATCAATCTCCAATTGCAGTATAAACCCGGCAACAAGTCGCTCTTTGCGGTCACCCTGTTTCGAAATGAGATTGATGATCATGTGGTGGGAGACCGGTATGAAGGGGCCGGGGTCTCGCTGCCCAACAGTCAGACCATTGACGGCATTGAACTGGAGTGGAAATTCAGCCCGTTTGAATCCTTATCTCTCTTTGGAAATGCCACCTTCCTGGACAAC
>JANQML010000284.1 GCA_028280105.1 Desulfobacula sp.
TGAGCGCTTGGGCTCAGTTTGCGTGCGTCAAATTTTTCCATTCGGAGACTATAGCATATTACTGAACTCTTGTCGCTTATTACTTTGCCGGGTTAATATGCATCCCATGTCCGGGGCAGTTTCATCTCCATGGCCATCCCGCTCTACGTCTTCAAAAAACAGCCACCCTTGCTTTAAACTACAGCTTCACCCACGGACAAGACGGCGGATTCAGGCCGCAGGTAGTGAAGATCAAGATGGGTGACATCGCGTTTTTCCAGATCGTCAAAAAAGGCATTAAGGAAAAGTTCTTCTTTGCCCGTGACAATAGAGACATCCAGACATTCACAAACACTGAAGTCTCACATAAATGAAGCGATCCGCCCGTCAATAATGAGGGGAGCGTCACCGATTGCCTGATCGTACTGTTTAACGGCTCCCAGATAATACGCGCCACCGGGATGAAACGATTTTCGCCACACCTGAAGGTAATCCGGCCGGGTAAAAAGATGATGCCGGATAAATAGGTTTTCCCTTTTAAGAATCAGATGGTAAATCTTGTAATACTATAAAAATACTGAAGAAAAAGATTACACATTATATTACTTTTATTTCCTATAAATCAATCAAAGAAAAAGTGTAACCCTCTTGATTATAAGCTTTTATAAGAACAATATATTAGGTATATTTTTTGCATAAATTTCTGACTTAGTATGCCATTTTTCCTTAAACCCAATTTTAAAAAAGGAGCTTAAAATGAGAAATTCCATTATTATCTCAATTCTTCTTATGAGTATTTTATTTCTGTTGAATACGGCACAAGCTGGATTTTTCAGCACTTTTGATCCAAATCCGATTCCGGAACCGTCAACCGGTATTTTAATGATTCTCGGTCTTCTTGCCGGTGTGGGGCTGATCAGAAACAAGCGAAAATAGACTGCTAACTTGTATGCGGAAAGACACACCACCCTTATATTCTGGGGGTGCTGCCTATATATTTTAGTTTTATGGGGCCCCTTAAAACCTTTTTTATATAGAGCGATTTTACCGCCCGCTATTCTAAATGTTTTCTATTCTTCATCGGAACTACGAGTCGTTTGGCTGACGTTAGAATCTTTTCTGTGCGGACTGCTGGTCCCGATTTTGTTTTTGACGCTGCTTCAAAAACCCGTCACCTCCACAGGGATTCGTCTTCCGGATCGATATGGCTGGATGCTCAGTTTTGCCACGCTTATACTTCTTGTCATCCCCGGTTTATGGCTGCTGAAACAAACCCCCAACCCCTGGGGTTCAATTATGTTCGAAGTATTGGAACTCGCTTCCATGGTACCGGAACATTTTCTTATTTTCGGTGTTTTGATCGGATTAGCACAGCCATTAAACAAAAATTTTTCTGCCTGGATAGCCACCCAGAGACAATTGATGAGTCCTCCCCCAAAAAAAGTGTTTTTTCACGCAGGTATGCTGATGCCGTTTCAGCTAAAACAAGACCATTGGCTGGTGGTCATCATCTCAAGCGCCGTCTTCTGCCTGGCTCACTCGGGCGCAGCTGCAACTGAAGTAGCCATATCCCTCCCTGTCGGGTTTTTATTTGCCTATGTCTCTTTGTGTAGTGCGTCAATCTGGCCCGCTCTGGTTACACACTGGTTATTAAACGTGGTTCTTTTTATTTTGGATATAATTTTCAAAGTATCAAAAGCAACGGGATGAGAACGGATGATTATTCTCATCGCCCTTTGGTTTTCCTCTTTTTTATCAGCCAAAACGTCTGTAACGCTGTAATGCCTTCATGTTAGGGTAGGACTTGATTGAAAACACTTTTAGTTATTATTCATTACTTTATCAATTGAGACGCCTTTTTCATGGCATCTTCCCCTTATTTCCAGAGGTTGCCCTGCCAAAGTTCCTCAAAACCGGTTTCATTGCACAGCCCTTTGGATGATGAAACGTCACATATGTATAAACGATCGGTTTAATTTCAATCATCAGGATCTCTTTGGTTTGACATCATTACGGCGATTCATTTTCCGTCAACAATAACGAACTGTATTCCTTTTTAACATTCAGTTTTCCGCTGCATTGAATTCTTTTAACGCTGATAGTGCCATGCCGGCTTTTTCCGGCTGTACAAAGATATGATCATGGTAATACGCCGCCACAACATTTGCACTGATGCTGTAAGATGCCAGTTTGGTTGCAACGGCCGCCGTCAGTCCCACGGCGTCCAGGCTTGAGTGGACGGTTAACGTGATTTGCTTAAACTTGCCTTCATACGCCAGTCCGGCTTTATCCGCTTCCTCAGCCGGAACGATCAGCGTTAATCCTTCCGGCTCCACAAAAAAAGCCAGCGGATGCAGGTGCACGTAATCAGAGAAATGGCCATCAATGCTGCAAAATACATATTCCCCCGGTTGGATTTCAGGGGACAAGGTCTTCAGTAAGACGTCTAAATCGACAATCCCCGACATATTTTGCATTCTCCTCTAAATCGTGCACGTTTTATTTCCCTGAATAGACCACGGTTTTGGCAGCCTCATGAAATGCCTCGGAAAATGTCGGGTGGGCGTGCACGGTCCGGACAATGTCTTCCGCACTTGCACCGAATTCCATGGCCAGGGCACATTCGGCAATCATATCCGCAGCCCTGGGGCCGATGATATGGATTCCCAGAATACGGTCGGTTTTGCCGTGGACAATGAGCTTGACAAAACCGTCGGTGTCCCCCAGACACCGGGCACGGCCGGTTCCCGTAAAGGGGAAGCTTCCCGCGCGAAAGGGAATCTTTCTTGCTTTGACCGTCTCTTGTGTAAGGCCGACACTGGCCACTTCAGGTGCGGTGTAGATCACCGAAGGAATGGTGTCGTAGTTGGCCTCGCCGGGCAGTCCGGCCATACATTCCACGGCGGCGACGCCTTCTGCGGATGCCTTATGGGCCAGCATGGGACCGGGAATCATATCGCCCACGGCAGACAGATTGGGAATATTGGTGCGGTAAGATGCATCCACAATGATCCGTCCGGTGGCCGGGTCTTTTTCAATACCAAGGGCACCCAGCCCCATTCCGTCAACGAGCGGCCGGCGTCCCACACAGACAAGCAGCCGGTCAAACCCCATTGTCACGGACTTCTTTTTGGTCTCTAAAGAGACGTCAACCTGGCCGTCCTTTACAGACGCATCAATCACCCGGGTCTTCAGGTGAATATCCAGCCCCTGACGTTTGAGCAACCGGGACAATGTCCGTGCCACCTGGCCGTCCAGAAGACCGGCGGCCTGGTCCAGCATTTCGATCACCGTCACATCCGCACCCAGCCGCTGCCAGACCGACCCCAGTTCCAGACCGACATAACCACCGCCGACAATCCCCAACCGGCCGGGGACGGATTCAAAATTCAGGGCCTCGGTTGAACTGACAATCCGCTCGCCGTCAAAGGCAATATTCGGCACGGAAATGGGGACACTGCCGGTGGCCAGCAGAATATTGGTTGCCGAGATGGTTTCTTTCTCCTGCGGTCCCTCACCATCCCCTTTCCGGGTGACGGATATGCGATCCGGCGCCTCTAAATAGGCCTGTCCGTGGACGATATCAACCCTATTGCGTTCCAGAAGCTGCCTGACATCCCGGGTCAGCCCCTCAACGATTTGGGCCTTTCGCGCCATCATGGCCGGCAGATCAAGACGGACGTCCCCGGTTTGAATACCATGTTCAATCATGCGGTGTTTGGCCAGATGGTACAATTCACTCGAATCCAGAAGGGCCTTGCTGGGAATACAGCCCGAATTCAGGCAGACGCCTCCCAATTGCCCCGATTTTTCAATACAGACGGTTTTTAAACCGAGCTGGGCAGCCCGCACCGCTGCCGGATACCCCCCGGGGCCGGATCCGATAACGGCAAGGTCATACCTCTCCTTAGTTGCCATGTTAAACCTCCAAAAACATCTGTTCCGGATTTTCAACGCATGTCTTAATGCGTTTGAGAAAACCGACCGCCTCCCGGCCGTCCACGATCCGGTGATCATAACTGAGCGCCACATACATCATCGGCCGGATCACGATGGCATCATCAACGACAACCGGCCGCTTTTCAATTTTGTGCATCCCCAATATCCCGCTTTGGGGGGCGTTCAAGATCGGCGTGCTTAACAGCGAGCCATAGACACCGCCGTTGCTGATGGTAAAGGTTCCCCCTTCCAGATCCCCCAGGTTGAGGCGGTTTGTCTCTATTTTGCCGACAAAATCCACGATGGCCTGTTCAATCCCGGCAAACCCGAGCCGGTCGGCATTCCGGATCACAGGCACCACCAGCCCTTTTCCCGATCCAATGGCCACCCCGATATGATAGTAGTGGTGATAGACAATATCTTCTCCGTCAATAAAGGCATTGACCAGGGGAAATTCCTTTAATGCCGTGATACAGGCCTTTGTAAAAAAGGACATATATCCCAGGGAAACCCCGTGTTTTTTTTGGAACGATTCCTTGTACGCCTTTCTCAGATCCATTGCCCGGCTCATGTCGATTTCATTAAAGGTGGTGAGCATGGCCGTATTCTGTTTGGCTGCCAGCAGGTGCTGGGAGATGCGGCGCCGAATGGGCGTCATGGGTTCCCGGGTAACGGATTCACCAGACTTGGCATTTGCCTGGACCGGAACGGCTGCAGGATCTTTACCGCTTCCGGGCAGGGGTGATGCCGGGGCATCCTGCCGGGGTAAAGACTCCAGGTGGAGCATCACATCGGCTTTGGTAATCCGGCCGCCGGGTCCGCTGCCGGTCACGTCCGCCGGATCGACCCGCTTCTCTTTCACCAGCCGCCTTACGGACGGGGCCAGGTCTGCCAAAGGTTTCATCACCGGTGTTTCCTGAGAAGGAGATTTCGGTGGTATTGGTTCTTCACCCGGTGGATCTTGGGCAGGTGACGGTTCTTCCTCCTCTGCAGTCACTGTCTGATCGTCAACAGACTCAACCGGGGCGTGTTCTTTTTCATCGATCATGGCCACGACGGTACCGATGGAGACGGTCTCTCCTTCCGGTACTTTGATTTTCAGCCGCCCGCCTGCATCGGCCGTGATTTCAAGTGTGATCTTATCGGTTTCAATGACAAAAAGCGGGGTGTCCTTGTTCACAACGTCTCCATCATTTTGCAACCATTGGACCAGAACCGCTTCTGACACGGATTCGCCCACACTTGGAATTTTAACTTCAACTGCCATGATGACTCCTTTTAAATGTCGTTTCCAAACCCGGTTCTCCATGGCCGGATCTTTGGAAGACGGTGAGTGCCTGCTCTAAAATCGATGCCTGCTCTTTTTTATGAATATTGGAAAAACCGGTTGCAGGAGATGCCTGGGCCGGCCGGCCGGCATAGTGCAAGGCGGTGTTCAAAACGTTCTCCAACCGCGGCCGGATAAACGTCCAGGCCCCCATATTGGAAGGTTCTTCCTGCACCCAGAACCATTCCCGGGTATCTGGATACCGGGAAATAATCTCTTTTATCCGTGCATCCGGAAACGGATAATATTGCTCGATCCGAACAATGGCCACTCTTTTCTCGTTCCGCTGGGACCGGAGCTGACAGAGTTCATAATAAATTTTACCGCTGCAAAACAACACCCGGACCGGATCTGTTATGGTTTCCGTTTCATGCAGCACCTCTTCAAACCCGCCGGTATCCATCTGAGTCAGATCGGAAATTGCCATGGGATGCCGCAACAGGCTTTTTGGTGTCAAAACAACCAGGGGCTTTCGAAAGGGCCGTTTCATCTGCCGCCGCAGCAGATGGAAATATTGGGCCGGAGTCGTTGGATTGCATACCTGCAGATTGTTACCGGCACATAATTGGAGAAAACGTTCCGGCCGGGCACTGGAATGTTCCGGCCCCAGCCCTTCATAGCCGTGGGGCAGCAGCAGCACCAGCCCGTTCAACCGTTTCCACTTGGATTCCCCGCTGGCAATATAAAGATCAATGACGGCCTGGGCATTGTTGACAAAATCACCAAACTGCGCTTCCCATAATGTCAGTGTGTGGGGGCGGGCCAGGGCATAGCCGTACTCAAACCCGAGAACTCCGGCTTCGGATAGCAGGCTGTCATACACGGCAAAACCGGCCTGTTCCGTCCCAATATGATTCAGCGGTATATGCCGGTTGCCGGTTTCAATGTCCATGAGTGCACTGTGCCGCTGGGCAAAGGTTCCCCGGCTGCTGTCCTGTCCGCACAGACGGATGGGAACCCCCTCGGCCAGCAGAGAGGCAAAGGCCAGGGCTTCGGCAGTGGCCCAGTCGATTCCGGTGCCGGCTGAAACGGTCTTAAGACGCCGTTTCAACAGCCGGTCCAGTTTACCGTATATTGAAAAATCCGTTGGAACGGAATAGAGTTTTTCAGCCATGGCTTTCAATTTTTCCCCGGATACACCGGTATCCACCCGTTCATGGGAATACTCACCGGACAGGGTATCCCAACCGCTGTAAAATCCGGGTTCCGTCAGTGTGCAGGTATGATCGTTGACCCGGGCATGGGCATCCTCCAACTGCTTGCCGTAAGGTCTGCCCAGGGCCTCCAGACTCTCCCGGGAAATAATTTCAGACTGGATGAGTCGGTCTGCATAGACCCGGTACAACGGGTCCCGCAGGCGGATGCGGTCAACCATTTGCGGCTGGGTATAGTAGGGTTCGTCCCCTTCGTTATGGCCGTACCGGCGGTAGCAGACCAGATCAATGACAACATCTTTGCGATACGCCCAGCGGTAATCCACGGCCAGATTCACGGCCTGAACCGCCGCTTCGGGATCTTCGCCATGAACATGAAAAATCGGAACCATAAGCATCTTGGCAATATCCGTGGCATACCGGCTGGAACGGGCGTGATCCGGACCGGTGGTATAACCGATCTGGTTGTTGATGACCAGGTGAATAGTGCCGCCGGTATGAAATCCTTCCAATTGAGACATATTCAGCGTTTCCGCGACAATTCCCTGGCCGGCAAAAGCCGCATCCCCGTGGAGCAGCAGGGGCAGGACCCGATCAATCCCCCCGGGACCGATTTCCTCCTGTCTTGCCCGTGCAACCCCTTCGGCAACCGGATTTACAGACTCCAGATGGCTGGGATTGTTCATGAGCAGGATGCGCAGGTCTTTGCCCCGGGCCGTTTGAATATCCGCCATATATCCGTTGTGATATTTAACATCCCCTGCACCTATGATCTCATCAGGGTCGTAACAGCTTTCAAACTCTTTAAAAATATCTTCAATATTTTTTTGAAGAACCTGGGTTTGAACACTTAACCGGCCCCGGTGGGCCATCCCCAGAATAATCTCCCTGCATCCGGATCCGGCACTCCGATTGAAAAGCGTATCGAGCATGGGAATCACCACATCCGCGCCGGCCAGTGAAAACCGGGTCTGGCCCGGATACTTTTTATTTAAAAACTGCTCAAACAATTCGGTTTGATACAATTGTTTTAAGATGGTTCTCTTTTCGGCGGCATTTAACTCGGGCCGATTTTTAACCGGCTCCATCCGGTCCTGCAGCCACCGCCGCTCAGCCGGATCCTGCAAATGCATGTACTCCACACCGATGGAGCGGCAGTAGGTTTCCTTCAACTGATTGATGATATCCTTCAGCGATGCCTGGTTGGCAGATGAAAACCGCCGCGTATAAAAAAGGGTGTTCAATTGGTCATGGGTCAGGCCGAATGCGTCAAGGTTCAACAGCGGATGATCGGTGGGACAAGCCGACAACGGGTCCATGCAGGCCATCAAATGCCCCAGATCCCGGTAGCGATAAATCAGCGCTTCCACCCGAGACTGCTGCAATGCCTGATCTTCGGTACACACGCCTTCTCCGCCGGCTGGGTGTACCGATGCCGCATCAAACCCTTTGAAAAAAAATTGCCAGTCACCGGTCACTGAATCCGGATCGGCTTTCCATTTTTGATATTGGGCTTCAATATATTTGCTATTCCAAATTTCACTTGATTCCATTCAGATATTTCCTTTTTCAGGGCAACTATTGTCTACTAAATAATCCACTGAAACAGGGAAAAGTCAAGCACACAAATAAGATCTATCAGACTTTTCCTAAGCGTTTCGAAAAACACGGTTGAACGCAATCCGCTGATTCCACCCCTTAAAACAGACTTTCACACCTATCTCGGGACGTTCCCTGTGCCTCATTCATGGTATCAGAGCTGTCACCATCGTTTTTTACGACGGTTTGATACCCATACAAAAAAAATTCAAAGGGTTTTAAAAGAAAGTACAGGAACCCCTGCCTGCCGTTAATCCCGCCGTATTATGCCGTCCCCATTCACCCTTGGTTTTCGAATCGAACGGTGCAACAAAGTACAACTATTAAGCCGTCAAAGTCAATATCAGATACCCCCCTGATCCAACATGCGGTCCCGCCTGCTGCGTTGCCTGCGATCGTTCCTCCCTGCGGAGTATGGCTGATACGCCCTCAGTCGTCACTCCTTGTCGCCTTGTATCCGGCACCTTGCTGAAGGCAAGGGAGGGTGTGCAACCCATGGCCCACATGCGAAACAAAAATTTGATGGTGAATTTAGGCCCCCTGGTTTTAAAGGGCTGCCGGGCGACAATTCCAGAACGACGACGGCCCGCCATCCCCATTTAAACCGTTCTTCCAACCCATGACACCACATAAATTATCATCGGATTCAAAAAGAGGTATACTTCCCCGGTCCGCTGGGATAAGAGAAGAGAGGCATCCGGTTCCGGTTTCACATCCGGACAATCCATTGAGGTTCGGATAAACGGATCGGATATTGTTATACAAAACATCTCAACCTGAATGAAAGATGGGTAGACCGTTTACCATACCGGCATTGCCGAATAACATCAGAGCCAAAAAGAAATTGCCCGGCCGCCTGTTATTCATACTGATGCTGCTGATAGCCGCACTTGTTTACTCGACTTATCTTATCGCCAGATCTTCCACGTTCTCCGATCTTGACAGTACGGCCAGAGAACGGCTGGGGCTTTACCGGAGCACCTTGGAATCCGCCTTGGACAAATACAGGTACCTGCCCTACCTTTTATCTGAAAATGACGCCGTCATCCGTCTCCTTTCCGGCAGGGCCGATCCCGGTGCCGTCAATGTTATTCTGGAAACGGCCAATGAAAAGGCGGGTTCCGCAGCCCTGTTCATCATGGATGAAACGGGTAAAACCCTGTGCGCCAGCAATTGGCAGGACCCATCCTCGTCCTTTGTGAGCAGAAACTATGGATTCAGGCCCTATTTCAGGGATGCCATGGCCGGGAATGAAGGGGGATTCTATGCCATAGGCGCAACCACCGGCACCCCCGGTTATTTCATGTCCCATCCGGTATACGCATCCCCCGGCGACAGGACAGGCCGTCCCATAGGGGTGGTTGTGGTTAAAGTGGATTTATCCGGGCTTGAAAGACATTGGATGGAAGGCGGGGAAATTGTATTTGTTTCCGATGCCAGCGGCATCATTTTCCTGTCCGGTCATACGGCCTGGAAATATAAGAGTATCGAACCCCTGACCGCCGAAACCCTGAAAACAATCCGGCAGGGCAGGCAGTATAAAGGCATCCGGCTGGACACCCTGGCATTGGAAAAAGGGGGGAGCGACGCATACCAATGGATCCGGATCAACAATGAAAAATTTTTCTGGGCCGGCCTTGCCCTGGAAAAATTCCACTGGCAGCTCAACTATCTGATCCCCTGGAACCATCTGGAGGAACGGGTAAATATTTACCTCTATATTTCATCGGCCCTGGGTGTGCTCTTTATTCTCTGCCTCTTGTTTGTCCAGGAAAGACGGCTGAAAAAAATTTCCCAGCAAAAGGCGTTGGCAGCGGAACGGATGGGCCGGATGAATGAACGGCTCCAAAGAGAAGTCGATGAACGGCGGCGGACAGAGGGCCATTTGCGCCACACCCAGGAAGAACTGGTCCAGAGTGCCAAACTGGCCGCATTGGGACAAATGGCTGCCGCCGTTGTTCATGAGCTCAACCAGCCCATTGCGGCCGTCCGGACCTATGCCGCCTCCTGCCGTCTGATGAACGGGCAGAACAAAAAAGAGGATCTGAACAAGACCCTGTATTCAATTTCCGAAATCACCGACCGCATGGAGGCCATTACCCGGCAACTCAAGGATTTTTCAAGGAAAACCCCGCTCAAAGTAAGTTCCATTGATGCCCGGGAGCCGGTTCAAAAGGCGTGTGAACTGCTTCGACACACCCTGTCCGATGCCGAGTGTTGTCTTGTTCTTGATATGCCACCCGGCCCGGTGACCGTTCTCGGGGACCGGTTCCGTCTCGAACAGGTCTTTGTCAACCTGATTAAAAACAGCCTTGACGCCATGGTGGACACGGGAGACAAACGCATTACCCTCACCTTTCTCGAGGATAACGGTACTGTGGAAATCCGGATAAAAGATACCGGCCCGGGTATCCGGCCCGGCCTTAAAGAAAAAATATTTACCCCTTTTTTCACCACAAAGCCCGATGGCACCGGAATGGGGCTGGGCTTGTCAATCTCTTCAAGGATTGTTAAAGAGATGTCGGGAGGGATTACGCTGGAGAGTGAAGCGGAACCGGGGGCCGTATTTTCGGTCCGGCTGAAAAAAGGATGATCAAACAGCATGCAACCATTGGATATTTTCATTATAGATGACGACAGATCCATGCGACAGTCGACCCGGCAATGGCTGGAACTCGCCGGCTACCGGGTCCGGGATTTCAACCGGGCCCGAAAGGTATTGGAAATCGTTGAGACGGACATGAATGCGGTGGTCATTTCAGATCTTAAGATGCCCCAAATGGACGGAATCTCATTTCAAAAAGCCCTGGCCGGAATCGATTCCGATATTCCCGTCATTCTGATCACCGCCCACGGGGATATCTCAACGGCCGTGGAAGCGATTCAAAACGGGGCCTATGATTTTCTCGAAAAACCCTTTGAGCCGGAACGGATCCTGGATTCTGTCCAGCGGGCAGCTGAAAAGAGAAGGCTGATCATGGAAAACCGGGAACTGAAGCGCCAGCTGAACGCTTCCCAGGGGCTGGATGCCCGGCTGGTGGGGGGCAACTCCCGGATGCGGAGTCTGAAGCAGCAAATCATGGGATTGGCTCCCACCGAAGCCACGGTAATGATCATCGGTGAAACAGGCACGGGAAAAGAGGTGGTGGCCCGATGCCTCCATGACTGGAGCAAACGGAAAAACCATCCCTTTCTGGCTGTCAACTGTGCGGCCATTCCCGCCACCATGGCGGAAAGCGAATTGTTCGGATACGAGCAAGGTGCCTTTACCGGGGCCGGGCAGCGCCACCGGGGCAAACTGGAAGCCGCTTCCGGGGGCACCTTATTTCTGGATGAGCTGTCCAGCATGCCCCTTGAGATCCAGGGCAAACTGCTAAGGGCCCTGGAAAGCAAACGGGTGACCCGCCTTGGTTCCAATACTCCCAACATCCTTGATTTCCGTCTGATCACGGCCATGAATATCTCACCGGAAAAGGCCGTGGAATCCCGGAAGTTGCGAAAAGATCTTTATTACCGGCTCAATACCATGGAACTGACCATCCCGGCCCTGCGGGAGCGCAGAGATGATATTGCCGGTCTTTTTTCCCTCTTTCTGGACCGGGCGGCCGAGATCTATGACTGCCGCCCCGACATGCCCGGACCGGCCGGATATTCCGCACTCATGGCCCATGACTGGCCCGGAAATGTCCGGGAACTCAAAAGTGTGGCCGAACGGTATGTCCTGTCCAACCTGTCCGGAGAAGAGCGATTGTCCCGGCTGCTGGTCCCGGACACGGATGCGGAAGGCCGGAAAGTGACCTCTCTTTCGGAACAGGTCCGGTATTTTGAACGCCATTTGATCAAAGATGCGTTAAAGCGGCATGGCGGACGAATCAACAAGGTCATCAGAACTGGACATTCCCAGGCGGACCCTCAATGAAAAAATGACCCGGTACGGCCTTTCCAGAACCGGATTCTAACACCGGCGAAAATCCGCCAGGATACCGAACCGATTTGGGCAAAAATCCGCCCACAGCCAAGGCAGCCGGATTTGAATACGTTTAAAATCAAGATGTTTAACCCCACAGCCTTGGCACATGCTTTGCTAAATCTAATCCTCGACACCCGTTATTGATAATAACTGCCAACCCTTAATGAAGATGAGGTAAAATTATGAGAAAAAGATTGTCGATTTCCCTGGTTGCCCTAACCGTCCTGTTTATGATGATGTCCGGATTTATTTCCCCTGCCGTTGCCGGGCCCAATGAACGGAGTTACCTTCTGACCACAGCCAGCACCGGCGGAACCTTTTATCCCGTTGGGGTGGCCCTTTCCACCCTGATAAAGGTGAAACTCCAGCCCCAGCATAAAATCGGAATGTCGGCCATCAATTCAGCCGGTTCAGGTGAAAATGTTAAACTGCTCCGGGAAAACGAAGCCCAGTTCGGCATTCTTCAGGGTTTATACGGTTACTGGGCATGGAACGGCATCGGTGCCGTTAAGGCGGACGGTCCCCAGACGCACCTGAGGGCCGTCTCCATGCTCTGGCAAAACGTAGAGCAGTTCACCATGCAATCCCAATATGCCCAAAGCAGAACCATGGACGATCTCAACGGACTTAAAGGCAAACGTCTGGCCCTGGGAAAGAAAAATTCCGGCACCCTGGGCTCCAATACCTTTCTGCTGAATAACCTGGGGTTTAATGTCACCGACGATTTCAAACTGGTTCACGTCGGATACGGTCCCAGTGCCGATGCACTGCAAAACGGCCAGGTATCGGCCATCAGCACGCCGGCAGGGGTTCCCACCAGTGCGGTAACCCGGGTGGCCGCCACCCTGGGAGACGGACTGACCTTTTTGAATTTCACCGACGATCAGATGAAAAAGGCGGACGGGGGCCTTGGCATCTGGAACCGGTACATTATCCCGGCAGGCACCTATCCCAAACAGTCCGCCGACATCCGCACCATTGCACAGCCCAACTTTCTTGCCGTCCGGGCGGACATAGACGAAGATGCGGTCTACCTGATCACCAAAACCATGTACGAGAACCTTGCGTTTCTCACAGCCATTCACAAAGCCACCCGGGTCATGTCCCTGGAAAAATCCATCCAGGGCCTTCCCATGCCCCTTCATCCCGGTGCGCTCAGATATTATAAAGAGGCCGGTTTAACCATTCCGGACCGTCTGGTGGCCCCATAGTCGATCTTGTTTATTGTCGTTTAATTCCGGCCGGCCACAACCCGTACCCAAACGGATGAGCCGGCCGGATCAAAAAGGGCCTCTCCAATTTCAAACAGGCCGGACATAGACTGGAAAAGGAGTCTGCATTCCATGGAAAACAACCGCTGGACGGAAAAAGCGTTGCTCATCATCGGGGCGGGAATCGCACTGGTGCACATCTACTTTAATACCATCGGCATCCTTCCCGGTTTATGGCGGAATGCCATTCACTTTGCCGGGTTTGCCCTGATGTGCCCCCTGATTTATCCCCTGGCCGTCAACGAAAAAAACCATGCCGGGCCCGTCTTTTTCTGGCTGGATATTCTGTTGGGTGTCCTGGCTGCCGTGGCTGCCGTCTATATGGTGAGCATGGAAGATGCAATCTATGAAAGAGGGGTCAGGATGATCCTCCCGGAATGGATTTTCGGTGTTATTCTCATCCTCGCCGCCATTGAGCTGACCAGACGGACCACCGGATGGATCATTCCGGTGCTCATTATCCTGAGTCTTTCCTATGTGGGCTGGTGGGGAGAACTTCTGGACGGGGTCTTTGAATTCAAGCGCATGAGCCCGGAAACCATTTTATTCCGCAGTGTGTACGGAGATGACGGAATCTTCGGTAATATTGCCAGTATCTCTTCCACATTTGTTTTTATGTTCATCCTGTTCGGTGCCTTTCTCCTGAAATCCGGAGCCGGGGATTTTGTCATTGATCTGGCCCGGTCCGTTGCCGGGCGGCTTCCGGGCGGACCGGGCCTGGTGGGGGTATTTGCCTCCGGGCTGACCGGTACCATATCCGGGTCAGCCATTGCCAATACCGCCTCAACCGGCGTCATCACCATCCCGTTGATGAAAAAGGCGGGGTTTCCTCCCAAATTTGCCGGGGGCGTTGAAGCGGCGGCATCCACCGGCGGACAGATCATGCCGCCCATTATGGGTGCCGGCGCCTTTGTCATGGCAAGCTACACCCAGATTCCCTATCCCACCATTATTGCCGTGTCGATCTTACCGGCTATTCTCTACTTTTCAACCGTTGCCTTTTTCGTCATGCTGGAAGCCAGCAGAAGCGGAGTCACGGGCCGGAATGTCCAGGACGCCCCGAAAACAATAGCGGTTCTGAGACGGGGAGGCCTGCCCTTTTTAGTCCCCATCGCCATTTTAATCGGTATGCTGATTGCCGGATTCACCCCCTCTTATGCCGCAGCGGTTTCCATTGCAGCCGTGGTCATTTTTTCCTGGTTTACCCCGAATAAAATAGGCCTTAAAGGCATCATCGAAGCCCTGGCGCTGGGGGCCAAAAATATGGTAATGACAGCCATTTTACTCTGTGCCGTCGGGCTTGTGGTAAATGTTATCGCCACCACCGGGGTGGGTAACACCTTTTCCCTTATGATCAACAACTGGGCCGGAGACAGCCTGATGATCGCCTTTATCCTGATCGCCCTGGCATCTTTGATCCTGGGCATGGGCCTGCCTGTAACCGCATCGTATATTGTCCTGGGCACATTATCCGCCCCTGCCCTTTACAATCTGATCGTGGACGACCAGATCATCCGGGTGATGATGGACGGCGGTTTTCCCGAATCGGCCAGGGCAGTATTTATGATTATTCAGCCCGAAGCAATGGAGGTGCTGAACCGGCCCATGGCTGAAACGGCGGCAAAGGAATTGATGGCCCTGCTCCCCCTTGAGCTTAAAGCAAGCATCCGGGAGATGGTCCTGCCCAGCCCGGTCCTGACCTATGCGTTGCTATCGGCCCACATGACCATTTTCTGGCTCAGCCAGGACAGTAACGTCACGCCGCCGGTCTGCCTGTGCGGTTTTACGGCTGCGGCCATTGCCAAGACCCCTCCCATGGCAACCGGCCTTGCATCCTGGAAAATCGCCAAAGGCCTCTATATCGTTCCCCTGCTCTTTATCTATACCGAAATCATCGGCGGAAGCCTGGCAGACAAACTTGAGATATTCGGGTTTGCCATGGTGGGTCTTTTTTCACTGGCCTGCGGCCTTCAGGGATACATGCTCTCCAATCTGTCCGTTGTTACCCGCATCCTTTTAATGGCAGCCGGCACCGCCATGCTCTGGCCAGGTTTAATAACCGTTCATCTGGCCGGCCTGGTTCTGTTTGTTCTTATTTTGGCAGGCCACAGGATGGTTTCAGCCCCGGGCACAGCTGCAGAAAAATGATACAAATCTGCCTGTTCTCAGTCTTGATTCCGGATTTATCCGCCCGGATTCCGGCCCTGTCTGAGAACCGGTTTTTTTAACCGAAAAACGCCTGGCAAAAAATCACGCCCCTGTGGTTCGGATAAGAGGCGCTCATGGGCCCATCAAATTGAGGTATTAGGCCTTGACCGTTTTTCGGCGATTTGATATTGTTATTGCAATTTTCAAGCTGCCAGATTTAAACCCAATGTTAAAAATAGAATTGAAAGCAGATCCGTTTTTCCTGACTTTCTTTTTTTAGTCTTTCTTCAGCACTATTTTAAACTCGGGAATTCTTTCATGTCAATGCGACAAAAAATTGTGGTGCCGGTTCTGCTGTTGGCGATTATCATACTGGGCATGTTCCTGGTTACCTGGAACACCACCGCCAAACAAAGGGACGACGGATTGGTTATCAATCTGGCCGGCCGGCAGCGAATGCTCACACAGAAGATGACCAAGGAATTTCTCATATTCACCAAAAAAAGGGCTCTTTCGGGAGAGGTGGATAATCAGCTTGCCGCCCGGCTATCAGATACGATGACCGTTTTTTCAATGACCCTGCATGCGCTGACATACGGCGGCAAAGCCCCGTTGTCGCTGGACCCGTCCGATACCCGGTTCCGGATCTGTCCGAAATCAAAGGAACCGGCATTTTCGCAATTAAAAAAAATTCACGGTCTTTGGACCCCATTTGAAAAACAATTAAACCTGGGCTTAAAAGAGACCGGCGGCACTGACGGGGATGAAAGCGTTCTCGCCTGGATCCTGACAAACAATATGCCGTTGTTGGCTGAGATGAATAAAGCCGTTGTTATGATGCAGGAACAATCTGAAAAAAAAATCAGGAACCTGCTGGTCACCCAATTAGTCGCTGTTATTTTTGGAATTGCTCTTCTCATTTTTTGTATCCTGGTCATTTTATCCGTATCCCATCGTATCCAAACGATCGCCGAAACACTCAACCAGAATTCCGAACGTGTAAACAAACATGCCGGAATCATATCAAATGCAAGCAATGTACTGGCGGACGGGGCGTCCTCACAGGCATCATCCCTTGAAAAAACATCGGCTTCCCTGAAACAGATCTCTTTGGTGACAAAAAAAAATGCCGCAAGCAGCCGCATGGCGGATGATCTGATGAAAGATACCGGGCAGGCGGTTCACCGGTCAAGCCGCCGGATGGACGAACTGGCCGATGCAATGGGATCCATCAGCAAGGCGAGCAAAGAGACATCGAATATCATTCAAACCATTGACGATATTTCCTTTCAAACCAATCTGCTTGCCTTAAATGCGGCGGTTGAGGCGGCGCGTGCAGGAGAGGCCGGTGCCGGTTTTGCCGTGGTGGCGGACGAGGTCAGGAACCTTGCACTGAGCGCGGCACAGGCGGCACAAAATACCTCGGGACTCATCGAAAATATTGTGGATAAAATCAGGGATGGTTCCGCGCTTGTTGAGTCTGCCCATAGATCATTTTTACACATAACCGAGAATGTGGATAAGGCCGGCGAACTGGTCGATAAAATCGCCGGGGCTTCCGAAGATCAGGCGGACGGAATCGAGCAGGTCAGTTTCAACGTCTCTGAAATGGATAAAATCGTCCGCCGAAACGCGGCCGGGTCAGAAGAAACCGCTGCCGTATCCGTGGAGATGAAGACCGAAGCCGGACAGATGAAACAGAAGATTTCCGGGCTTGTCGGCCTTGTCCGGGGCCGGGGTATGATCTCGCATTCGCCGGGAGTTTACGGTGATGCGAACGATTTTTCCCGAACCGTTGGCGATCAGTCAAGGCCGAATCAACAGCTCCTGCCAAAAAAGAAAAACGGGGGTTGAAGAACTCGCATATTTCAACCGGCAGGGTGATGTAAATATCGAAAGAAAGGGCCTTTTATCCGCCCAATACATGGCACGAGAATCAAATACATTTAGGAGGTATCATGAATTTACCAGGCCTGAATTCCATAAATGTGAAATCTAAAATTTTTCTTCTTTCAGGGCTTCCGTTACTTTTGGTTATGTTTTTCATGGGCCAGCTTATCTTTGAAAAATACGGGGTTGTAAAACAGATGGATACGCTGAAGCCGCTAACGGAATTAAGTATACACATCGGCGCATATGTTCACGAAACACAGAAAGAAAGGGGAACCACTGCAGGTTTCCTGGGTTCCGGTGGTAAAAAATTCAAAGCGGCATTAAACCGCCAGCGGCAGGAGGTAAACAAGAAAAGGGAAGAGCTGGCCGCTTATTTAACCGACCTTGATACCCGTGTGTACAGCAGCAGATTCCGGGCCGTCCTCAACGAGGCGGTTACGGAAATGGAAAAAATGGATCAGATAAGAACCCAGATCGGTAATCTGTCCATATCGACGCCGAAAGCCATTGGATATTATACAAATCACAACCGGTTGTTTCTTGAAACCGTGACACAGACATCGGAAGAGAGCACCCATCTGGATATCGGCCTGCAACGGTCTGCCTATGCGAATTTCATGAAGGGGAAAGAGCGGGCCGGGATTGAACGGGCGATCATGACCAATACGTTTACAGCCGATACGTTTAAGGAGGGTGTTCTGTTCAAGTTCGTCCGGTTAATGGTGGAACAGGAGACTTTTTTTTCAATGTTCGATTCCGTTGCCACCCAAACACAAAAAACGCATTTTAAAGAAGTCCTTGAATCGGATATTGCCAAAAAAGTTCAGTCCATGCGGGATCTTGCTCACCGGAAAGGGACAACCTTGGTAAAACCGTTCCTCCTGGGGATAATCACCCGGTATTTCGGATACGGGGGAGGGATTCACGATTTTAAAAATTACCTGTTACGGGGGGATGAAACCTATCGGGAAAACTTTAAAAAAGATTATTCAACCATATTGGACGGCATTGACCAGTATAGAAAACTCGACGGTATTTCAAAAGAAGAAGTTAACGCGTTGGATCTGATCGAAGAAACGCTGAAAAAGTATCACCAGGCCCTGGATACTGTTTCGAAAATGGCGGCCGATGGCGAATCCGTCGAAAAAATCGACGCAGTGGTCAAGATCTCCGACAAAGACGCGTTGAATGCCATCTCTTTGCTCTATTCCCAGTCAAACACGCTGAATTTCGGGATCGAACCGGAAGAATGGTTTGATGCAAAAACCCAAAAGATCAATCTGTTAAAAGGCATTGAAGATGAAATTGCACTGGAACTTTCAGAGTTTGGCGACCGGCTGAAAAGGGAGGCGGTAAAACAAGCTTTATCTTGTCATCTTCATCGCCCTGTTTATCCTGGGATTGGTGCTGAGTATGATCATTTTTATCACCCGGGATATTACATCCCGGCTGGCCTCAACCATTGAATTATCCGGTACGATTGCCGAAAAAGACCTCACCCGCACCATTGAAATAAAAAACAGGGATGAAATCGGAGACCTGATGGAATCGCTGAACACGATGGGACAAAGTCTGCGGCAGATGATCATCAATATGGGTAAGGACGCGCAAACACTGCTGACCGAATCCGATCATCTCTCCGCCACATCAGAACAGCTCTCTTCCGGTGCCGGCGACCTGAGCACCCAGGCCACAACCGTGGCTGCCGCCTCAGAGGAGATGGCAGCCAATATGAAAAGGATGTCTGAATCAACAAAAAAAATGGATGAAAATATCGGAATTGCATCCACCGCCATAACAGAAATGAATACCAGTATTAATGATGTATCAAAAAGTGCGGATGAAGCCGCCGTAATTGCATCAGAGGCCATCAAACTGTCGAGAACAGGCAGCCGGAAAATGGAAGAACTGGGTAAATCCGCCCAGAAAACCGGAAAAGTCGTGGAGGTAATAAAGGATATTGCCGGGCAGACCAACCTTCTTGCCTTAAATGCGACGATTGAAGCGGCCAGGGCCGGTGAATACGGAAAAGGGTTTGCGGTTGTGGCGCTGGAAGTAAAGGATCTTGCAAAACAGACCAATGATGCGACCAACGATATTGCCGAAATGATCCAGGAAATCCAGGCCGCCTCTCAGGATACCATCGGTACGATCGACGATATCAATAAAATCATACAAAAGATAGACGAACTCTCCAAGGCCATTGCCGAGGCCGTAAAAACACAGACACTGTCAACTGAAAGTATCTCGGAAAACATGACCCATGTTTCCGGTGCGTCCGATGAGGTGTCGGAAAATGTCTCACAGGCCGCTGCCATGGGAGAGGAAATCGCCGTTTCAATCGTAAAGGTGGAGGCAGCGGCAAAAGATACCTCACAAAATTCCACCCAAACCGATGCGGCAAGCAAAGAACTCACCAACCTGGCCCGTCATCTGGAAGAGTTGACAAACCAGTTCAAGGTATGAAAAACCAGCCTCCCCTCACCCGGATATCCTATGGAATTGATGAAAAAATTTTGTGGAATATCCGGGTCGATTAATCATAGTGAAGACAGGGTCAATGACCCTACCGGATGAAGACCATGGACCTGGTTTGCAACCAAGCAGATCATTCAGGCATGGCCATCCGCCCGTTAATCGGAACCGTCATTGACAGACTCGCCCCGGTTCTTCCGATAGTCCTGGATTTTTCTTTTGGTCTGATTGATCCGCTTGGTAATTTTGATGGACCGGGGACAGGCCCGTGTACACTCAAAATGATTCTCACATCCCCAGGCCCCGTCCGGTGAATCCAGTCGGGGTAACCGGTCTGTAAATCCCTTATCCCGGGAATCGGCAATAAAACGATATCCCTGGGTCAGGGCCGCCGGCCCCATAAATCTTTCATTTTCACCCGGAACCGGGCAGGCGGAATAGCAGGATGCACATAAAATACAATTGGTGGCATCGTCAAACTCGCTCCTTTCCTGCCGGGACTGGAGGCGTTCTTTTTCAGGTTTGGGATCCGTGTTGATCAAAAACGGCTGCACTGCCCGGTATTTATCAAAAAAACCCGCCTGGTCGACGATCAGGTCTCTTTGCACCGGCATGTGTTGAAGCGGCTCAATCTCCACTACAGCCCCGTCGGCATCTGCCACGTCCTGAACCAGGGTTTTACAGGCCAGGCCGTCTTTACCGTTGATCCGAACGGCATCTGAGCCGCACACGCCATGGGCACAGCTTTTTCTAAATCCCAGGGTACCGTCCTGGAACTGCTTGATTTGGATCAGGGCATCCAGGAGCCTGTCTGTGGGAGCCACATCAACCGTATATTCCTGGAACCGTTGTTTTTTATCGGTTTCAGGGTTAAACCGTTTTATCTTCAAAATCAATTTCATTCGTTTCTCCTTAACAGCTTTCTCAGTAACCGCATTGTTACTTTAATGAATGAGCTTGGCCATGGTTATGCCGTGCGCTAATAGACCCGGGGTTTGGGGGGCCAGATCGAAGTG
>JANQML010000308.1 GCA_028280105.1 Desulfobacula sp.
TTTTTTCATGTTTGGATGAGATTAGGTCAGTCTTTTTTTTATCAATCTCCTCTACTCTATATAAGATTGCATTTCTGGCCTTTTCAGAGGCAATGGCTTCATCCGCCAGCAGGCTCTTAAGGGATAGGACCCGTTTTTCCAGGGCCAGCGGGTTGGAGGCATTTTGAACGGCGGATGAAATATAGTCGGTAATGGCCTGCATCTCTTCATCCGGTGATTCGGACCGGATATGGATCTGCTCAACCGTCTCTTTAAAATTGCGGTCCTCATCCATCAGCCCCTTTGAGACCACGATATATCCTTGCTTGGACTGAACCACGAAATGGCCCTTTGAAAGATCCCTCCGCTCTTTGCGTTTAAACAGTGACCGGTAGTTGTCCGGCCCTTCCAGCCGTTCGGTCTTTTCAACGGAATATTGGCCGGTTATCCAGTTTTTAATATCGTCATCCGCATTGATGTGGAGCAAATCCGGAATGGTCAGATATTTTTTTTGCAGGTCAAAGATACTGTTTCTCAGATCCGTGTTCATCTCATCGCTGACCTGGAGCAGGGTATTTGTTTCCACGCCGATCCGGGCAAATGCCTGAAAGTTGATATACACCAGAATGCCCGTACACAGAATTGAAATCAGGCCGACGCCGATCATCATTTTAAGCCCGACAGACAGAAGGGTTCCCCGGCCCGGCTTCCCGTCCGCTGATTCGAATCCCTGTTGTGGTCTTTTTTTAAACATTTCCCGCCTTTTTAATTTGCTCTGTTTTTATGAAAAAAATATCTGAATACTAAGCCGATTAAATTAGGAAATGGTTAGTCTTTTGTGTGGGGATGATAAATTGGGTTGTGGGAAACCGTTTTGGAAAAAGGGGTATAAATCATTTAAAACCTCGGTTATGGTAAAAAGCGGGAAAGCCTTTTTGAAAGGATCAGGGCCGGTTTTATCTGTTGACGCCGGTTTATCCCTGATATAGAGATATAGTGTTTATCAGCACACGACATAATCAGGGTTGAACTCATTTATTAAAGTAGCAATTTGATACTTGGAAGGTGTTTAAATCATTGCCGTTTTTTTTGTGTTTAACAAAGGACAGTCACCATGAGCCATCTGATGGTGGTTTCATTTTTCCGCCCGCCATGTAAATGATTAAAAAGGGAGAGTAGATATAATAATGTTAAATAGACTATTTATCATTAATGGGAGCCCACGGAAAAAAGGAAATACTTCAAATTTGATAAAATGGGTTGCATCGGCCGCAATTGAAAAAGGTGCCCATGTTGAGATCATCGATGCAGTCAAGCTCGCAAAAGAAAACAACGGATGTCGAGGGTGTAGGCAATGTAATATATCCGAAGATTACACCTGCGTTATCAAAGATGACACATCACTTACGGTTGCCCGGATGTTAAAAAGCAATGTTGTTATCTTTGCCACTCCGGTTTATTTCGGCAGCTTTCCGGGACAGTTGAAGCAATTTATAGATCGAATGTACTGTCTGAAAAAGATTCATCAGAATGGATTTTCAATTTCACCGGCACTTAAAGATGTCTCTATTGCATTGATTGCCGTTTCTGGTGCGGGTGAAGAATTTGGTTTGAACTTTCTTTCAAGTCATATGCGGGCAATTTTTTCAGGACTTGACAAAGACATTGAAGAATTGTTGATCCCGTCGTGCCCACCTGAAATAGATAAAATAAAATCGAACACACGGATAAAAAAGAAAGCCCTGGCGTTTGGAAAAATGCTTGCTGAAAAAATAGACTAAAAACAGCAGCATGCGATTATAGCGGATGTTACAACGGAACATTTGGTGCCAAGCGCATCAGTTCGCTTAACCGTTAGAAGATTTTAAAAGGAATCGTTATGACCATTGAAACAGATGAAGATCTTTTGGCTTTAAAGGAAATCGGACATATTGTTGCCGTTACCCTGAAAGAGATGGTGCAGCAGGTCGAGCCCGGAATGACCACAAGAGAACTGGACCAAATCGGCAAGGTGCTGTTGTCATCCAATGGAGCCCAATCCGCACCAAAGGTGACATACAATTTTCCGGGGTATACCTGTATCAGCATCAATGAGGAGGCGGCCCACGGTGTTCCGGGTAGGCGGGTGATTCAATCCGGAGATGTCGTTAACATAGATGTATCTGCGGAAAAGAACGGTTATTTTGCCGATACCGGCGGGACGTTTGTGGTGCCGCCAAGCAACCGTTTTAAAAATAGACTGATTGCTTCTGCCAAATCGGCGTTAAGTCAGGCGTGCCGGAATGCCAGGGCAGGGAATCCTCTAAATGTCATTGGAAAGTCCATTCAGAACGTAGCAAAAAAATCAAAATTCAGAATTATTAAAAATCTGTGCGGCCACGGTATCGGCCGAGGGTTACATGAAGCGCCCCAAAAGATACCCGGATATTACGAGCCGAGAGATAAAAGACGGCTGCATAAAGGGCTTGTAATTGCCATAGAGCCGTTTTTATCCACAAAAAGCAGATTTGTCACAGAATCTGATGACGGGTGGACATTAATCGGCAGCAAGGGAAATCTGTCCGCTCAATTCGAGCATACGGTGGTCATCACAGAAGGCAGGCCGATAGTGTTGACCGTGGCGTAAAGATATGGCAATTTAATCCGGCCGGCGGCTGTATGCGTTCACGGCACCGTTCTGCACCCTAATTACAATCAAATATTTTAAAACAGAGTTAATTGTTTAATATAAGAAGGAGAATTTTATGTCTGGACAAGGATCCGGCGGAAATGTACTGGCGGCGCTTTGCAGTTTTTTTATCCCCGGTTTGGGACAGCTGCTTCAGGGGCGATTGATTAAAGCCATTGTTCAATTTGTACTGGCTGCTGTTTTGTGGTTTATTTTAATGGGTTGGCTGATCCATCTGTGGTCCATTATTGATGCGGCTAAATTTACGCCTAAAAGATGAGGCCTGCAGGGAATTGATTATCATCAAGCAGACCGGGCAGAGCGCCCCGCTTCTCCCAACTTTCAGTCGCTTAAAAAAATCATGAGAAATAAAATGGAAGTTTCGTTTCGTATGGCCAATCCAAATGATCATGCCATACTCGAAGAGTTGAGGCTTGAAGCGTTCTCTCCGATTTTTGCTTCCTTTAGAAAGATACTGGGAGATGAGATCTATGAGCTGGCACAGAAACGGGAGGACGAGGATCAAAAAGAGCTTTTATCTTCAATGCTTTCCAGTGAATCAAAGTGGGATCTCTATGTTGCCGAAGTAAAAAACAAAATCGTTGGATTTGTGTCCGTAAAGGTGAATATGGAGGCAAAAGTCGGCGAAATCGGCCTTAATGCGGTAATGCCCTCTTATTCGGGACAGGGGATCGGAACAAAGATGTATGATTTTGCAAATATCCGTATGAAAGATGCCGGAATGCGAGTGGCCACTGTGGCTACAGGTGGTGACGAAAGTCATGCCCCGGCCCGTCGGGCATATGAAAAATCCGGATTTAATATAAAGATCCCAAGTGTCTGGTATTGCCGCACGCTATGAAACAGATGACAAATACCCTGATTCAACCACCGCAATCCATACCTTCAAAAATAGGTTACCATCGCTATTGGGCAGGATAAGGAAATCATATTGAACCGGACCGGGCATGGATGAATTGGACTTGTTTTGTCTTTAATTTTAAAAAAGCTATCGATCAATGGAATGAATATGAGGGCCTTTCACAGAAAAGGTTGAAATTTATTTAAACGTCTTTAGAATGTAGCATGCGCACCAGACCTGTTTTTCCCGGTATATGGCCTGAATGGCTTGGACGGCATCGTTTTAAATAAAGTATCAAGGATGAGTTCAGGTTTTCTGAAAACCCGGCAGACAGGGTGAAAACGGTTGTAAACGGAACGTTGAAAAGAGATGGGTTGGTTATTCCCCTTATATTTTTTAAACTGGATAAAATCTGCTTGTGGGTTGAGCTGAATCGGATGGATTTATATGGAAACCTTAATCGGTAAACACTGGCACGCGATCTCCCGGGATGATGCATCGCGTTTTCTTGAAACAGACCCGGAAACAGGGCTGGACCGCTTGGAAATTAAGCGGCGTCAGACGGATTTCGGGCCCAATGTCATCACGTCCCATAAAAAGCAGAACCCGTTTATGCTTTTTCTCAGGCAGTTTCACCAGGCCCTGGTCTATATCCTGATCGCAGCCGGTCTGACAACCGTCTTTCTCCATGAATGGATAGAGGCGGTTTTTATATTCGGCGTGGTCATCGTTAACGCAGTGATCGGTTTTTTTCAGGAGTACCGGGCGGTTGAGGCCATGGCTGCGCTGGCGGAAACCATGGAAACCGAAGCCACGGTGGTCCGGGCCGGTAAAAAGGAAAAGATCAATGCCGAATCCCTTGTACCCGGCGACATGGTCTGGCTGCAGGGGGGGGATAAAGTCCCGGCAGACCTTCGGCTGTATGAGATTTACGATCTGAGAATCGACGAATCCGCCCTGACCGGGGAATCCGTTCCGGTCGACAAGCAGTCGGAGCGGCTGGATACGGAACTGACCCTGGCGGACCGGAAAAACATGGCCTATGCATCCACCCTGGTGACCTACGGCCGGGGATTGGGAGTGGTTGTGTCCACCGGGGACAAAACCGAGGTCGGCCGGATCTCAAAACTGATCGCCTCGGCCACGGAACTGAAAACGCCGCTGACCCGGAAGATTTCCCAATTCAGCCGGTATCTGCTCATCGCCATCCTGGTCTTGGCCGCTGTTACCTTTTGTGTGGGGCTGTTGCGCGGAGAACCCCTGTTTGACATGTTCCTGGCCGCGGTTGCCCTGGCCGTGGGATCGATTCCCGAAGGCATGCCGGCCGCCATTACCATCATGCTGGCCATTGGGGTGTCCCGCATGGCCAGGCGGCAGTCGATCATCAGGAAACTGCCGGCCGTGGAGACCCTGGGGGGAACAACGATTATCTGCTCGGATAAAACCGGGACCCTGACCGAAAACCAGATGACGGTCCAGGAAATCCAGACCATTGACAATCAATACCTGGTGTCGGGAATCGGATATGAACCCAAGGGGCGGATCCGGATCAACGACCCTGAAACCGAAAACAAAATAAAAGAGGCATCGGCATTGGACCAATGCCTGACATGCGGTGTGCTCTGCAACGACAGCAGCCTGGTTCAAAATGGGGAGGCATGGAAGATTAACGGCGATCCCACGGAGGCGGCTCTGCTGGTGTCGGCAAAAAAGGCGGGGATGGCCGTTGAAAATTTATTCCAATCCCATATCCGTGAAGATGAATTGCCCTTTGATTCGGCCCGGCAATTTATGGCCACCCTGAATAAAGATCCCCAAACCGGCCATCGGCAGATCTACGTAAAAGGGTCGGTTGAATCGGTCCTGGCTCAGTGCCGAACCGCCCGGATATCCAATGGAGACACCGCCCCCCTGGATCGGAAAACCGCTTTGGCTAAGGCGGCTGAAATGGCTGCAAGAGGGTTGCGTGTCTTAACCTTTGCCATATCCCCGGTACTTGACGGAGAACAGGGAATTGAGATCCTGGATGGGGAGAAGAGTCTGATCTTCTTAGGGTTCCAGGCCATGCTGGATCCACCCCGGGACAGTTCGGCAAAGGCCATTCAAACCTGCCACCGGGCCGGGGTTTCCGTCAAAATGATCACCGGAGACCATGCATTGACGGCAACGGCGATTGCCAAACGTCTGGACATGCTCAACGACCGGGACAAGGATGGGGCCGGTGTGGTTACGGGAAGCGAAATCGGTGATATGGGAGATGATGAACTGATCCGGGTTGCCGAGGAAAACACCGTGTTCGCCAGGGTGTCGCCGGAGCAAAAGCTCCACCTGGTGGAGGCGTTGCAGGAGAATTCCCATGTGGTGGCCATGACCGGGGACGGTGTAAATGATGCACCGGCTCTTCGGCAGGCGGATATCGGTGTGGCCATGGGCAAGAACGGCACCGAGGTAGCCAAAGACGCCTCGGACATGGTGCTGCTGGATGATAATTTTGCCACCATCGTATCGGCGGTGGAAGAGGGCCGGGGGGTATACGACAACCTGATCAAGTTTATTGTCTGGACCCTGCCCACCAATCTGGGCGAGGGATTGGTGATTCTGGCCGCGGTAATTTTCGGGGTGACCCTGCCCATTCTGCCGATCCAGATTCTCTGGATCAATATGAGCACCGCTCTTTTGCTCGGGATGATGCTGGCCTTTGAGCCCCGGGAACCGGACATCATGAACCGGCCGCCCCGGGATCCGAAACATGCCATCCTGGACCGGGACACCATCGTCAGAATCTTTTTTGTCGGTTTTTTGATGCTGATCGGTGCCTTCGGACTGTTCGAACTGGCTGAATGGCGGGGCTACAACGTGGACAGGGCCCGGACCATAGCGGTGAATGTCTTTATCTTTATCGAGATCTTTTATCTGTTCAATTGTCGGTCCCTGGAACAATCCGTGTTCCGGATCGGATTGTTTACCAATCGCCTGGCATTTCTCGGTGCCGGGGTCATGATCCTGCTGCAGATGGTATATACTTATTTCCCACCGGCCAACCGCCTGTTTCAAAGCGCCCCGTTAAGCATGGGTGACTGGATTCAGATTCTTTTGTACAGCGTTCTGGTGTTCTGGCTGGTTGAGATGCTCAAATCCCGGCTTTATGGAAAGAAGACCGGATGAAGAAAACCGGTGAGCCGGGCCGTCTTCTATATTTTTAAGACGGCCCGGCTCTCTGTTTACACCTTCAGGGTTTCTTCCCGTCCTGCTATGGATTTATCATTGCGCATGGGAAAGAGACAACGCCGTATCCGTATACAGAATCGATCTGCTGCAGGGTTGTAAAATGCTTTATTTGTTTTTTGGCACCCGGAGATATCGATTCGTCTGATTCTCTTTATCCGGGCGAATGCCATGGGATCTTTTATCCAGTCTTTTATTTAAAAAAACCTTTAAAAGGGTTGCATAACCGGCTCTTTGATCGGTCGGCATGATATGGCCATAGGGAATATCATAGAGGCAATCGTTTTCAAACCGAGGAAATACGTGCAGGTGATAGTGCCAAACCTCCTGATCGCCGCAGGGCTCATTGTGCTGCCGGGTCGAAACCCCATCGCACAGGTAGGCCGATTTCATGGCAATGGCAATTTGACGGGCAAGGGCATGGATGTCTGCGGCCAGAGAATCGGGAAGGTCATAAATATTTTCGTGATGTGCCTTTGGGATAATCAATACATGGCCTTTGTTGTTCGGCCATTGGTGGGAACAGATAAATGCCATGATCCGCTCGTCTTCATAAACAATGTCCGAGCGGCACGAGCAGACCGGACGTCTTTGAATTCCTTTGACAAAAAGACAGAACGGACAGTCATAGTCTTTGGGGGCGTTGTTGAACATATTTCTTCGCTATCGGGATATCGGCGGCCGGTCCGAATTCAGCCGTGCAAGTTGGGCAGCGAGTGGAAATAACCTTTACATATTGCGCCGAATTTTTATTCGTATTCAAGGCGGGAAAAGGCGCGCATAACGAGCTATGTAAGCCTTTCCCCAACGAAGAATACGGATA
>JANQML010000169.1 GCA_028280105.1 Desulfobacula sp.
GATGGTTTTCATCCGTTCTGAAACGTATAAATCAGAATTCAACCCGGCCCGGTGACCCTGAACCACCAAACGGTCCCGCCTGCGGCGTATGGCTGATACACCCTCAGTCGTCACGCCTTGCCGCCTTGCATCCGGCACCTTGCCGAAGGCCAGGAAAGGGGGTGCAACCCATGGCCCGCATGCGAAACAAAAATTGGATGGTGGATTTGGGGTGACCGGTCAAAGCAGAGACAAAGATTTAATCGCCGGTGTTGGCCTTATTCTTTACCCGCATGCTTGACCATAAAATCGATCCGGTCCGTGACAAAATTATGATTCGACACAAAGGTGAATAATTCTTTAAACTTTTTTTTGCCCAGACGCCGGGCGATTTTCCCAAACGTTTCATCCAGAAAGTCAATCGGATACCCCAGTACCCCGTCCAGCTCAATGATAATGTGGTCATATTCCCGTATATTTTGCTCCAGGAATTTCTCCCGGAACTCTTCACCGGAAAAGTCGCAGATCCGTCTCTCTCTGCCGCCGATATATTTGGAAAATTCTTTGCTGATATTTATGGTCAATTCTTTCATAACCGGATTCACCCACCTCTTCTTTTCAGCCCGATTCTCTTCAACAACCGATCATTCAAAGACTGAAGATGAATGAATCCGGGCAGCCTTGAAAAGACTGCCCGGAGGCGTTTTTAATCCACGGTTGTGATCTGTTTTTGTTTTGAGCCGTTAAAACTGACCCGGTCAATGATCCGGTCTTCAGGATCCAGGCGGTTCAGTTTCACCATTTCAAAACCGTTGACTTCAATATAGACCTTACCCTTTTTATCCACCAATTTCAAATCATAGGTATTGGTTTCCTGATTTGATGCCCTCTTTTGGGTGATGCAGTAATAAGGGGTTTTCCGTTCAACATCTCCATAGAACTTCATGGATTTGATCCGATACGGCAGAACCGTTCGAGAGGTGGTGAAGAACTCCAGCAGGCCGCCGGTCTGGAACATGGCATC
Source organism: Desulfobacula sp. (assembly GCA_028280105.1). Classification (GTDB taxonomy): domain Bacteria; phylum Desulfobacterota; class Desulfobacteria; order Desulfobacterales; family Desulfobacteraceae; genus Desulfobacula. Next base: position 1,004 of record JANQML010000169.1, read on the forward strand.
CACAAGGATGGGAGCCGCAACAAATTGAGGATCCGCCACTCCTTTAAAAAATTCCTTATCCGACAGATCTTCCACGGTTGTGATCAAGGTCTGGCCGTCAAAGGAGTTGATATCCGTGATGGTACCGAACAGCCCGAACATGAACAGGCGTTTAGGATGGTAAACCAGACTGTCAAAATCACCGGTCCAGGAGACCTCGCTGAACGCCGGAATCTTAATCTTTTTCGATTTCAACGGTCTTTCCGCAAAAGTATACTGCCCCTGGTAATGAAGCTTGGGGTCTCCCATGACCACACCGTTCGGATTTTTAAACTGAGAGGTGATGGTGCAGTCAAACCGGCCGTCAGAGACTTTTTTACCGGTAATGAGCAGCTCTTTGGGCCGTCCTTTAAGCAGTTTAATACCGTAGGGAATCTGAAACGCGTTGAGTTCCACCAGACAGGGCCGGTCCGGGGAGAGGGACTTGGCAATTTCAGCCATGGTTTCCACCCCTGTGGACCCCAGGAAAAGCGGCACATCTCCCATGGTATGATCGTGCAGGAACAGATCCCGTTCAATCTCCAATACCCTGGAATAGGTCATCTCCTCATTGTTTCCGGCCACCGGATCATCCAGGAACGGAAACGCCTTATCAGAGGGATCTCCCAAAAGGCCGTCCTTGTCAAACGAGTAGTCAATGCCGGAGAAAACCATCTCCGATTCGGTCTTGTCCAGCAGATCGGCCATAAAAAATTTAACCCCCTGTTCCATGGGTAAAAACTGCAGCCCTCTCTCTTCAAGAACCGCCTTTACCGTGGGATTGGTTGCCATTCCCACACCGTCCCAGGCCGTCCATGCATACACCTTGTACGTCCGGTCCGGATGAAGCTGCTGCTGACGGAACAGCATTTTTCCCAGGTAGTCGTTGGCAGATGTATAATCCACCTGGCCCTCGTTCCCGAACCGGGCCGTCACAGATGAGAACGTGAAAAAATATTTATAATCCCTGTTTCGGCAGGCATTCAACAGGTTTCTCATCCCCTTGACCTTTACATCCACCACCAACTCAAAAGACCAGCGTTCTTTTTTGGCAATAAACTGACTCATCTCCATACCGGCGGCATGAAAGATTCCGTCAATCCTGTCATACCTGTCCACGGCCGCCTGCACGGCCGCCGCATCAGTGACATCCACACAATTGTAATCCACGGTGATTCCCTTGGATGTGAGGTGGTCAATATTATCGATGGACTGTCTGACCCGCATGAGCCGGTCCAGGGCCCGCTTGATTTCCACCGGTTTGACCCCGGGCATATCCGCTTTGAGCAGCGCCATGAGTTCCGGCTGGGTGGATGCCTTGTCCAGAAACTTGGCATCTGTGCTATAGATGTCGTTAATATCCAGAATGATCAGATTGACCCGGTATTTATCCACCACCTTTTTGATGATTTCGTATGTGATGCCGCCGGCCCCGCCGGTCACCAGCAGGGTATCACCGTCCGTGATGATGGGATTGTTCCTGTCGGCAATAGAAGGGGTCATGGAAACCCTGTACCGTTTTTTGTTCTTGTATCCCACCTCACACCGGGTATCGGTACCCGTGAGTTCATCCAGGAAGAGATCCGTGATTCGCGGAATAGATTTTTTGGGCTGTTTGTATGAAAAATCAACGACCTTGACCATGGTGTCGGCCAATTCCTTGTTCACGGTTTTAAGCATGCCTGCCAACCCCCCGAACATGGGATGGATGGCCCCGCAGCCGTCCATGTAGGGCAAGACCACCGAATCAAAGGTAATGGTGCCGATCAGGGTTCCTTTCCGGTCAAAGGTGTCAAACAGGGATTTGATCATCACGAAAAAGGATTTAATGGTGGTATTAAGGGAATCGTCCGAATCCGCCCTCCCCGCTTTTCCATCAAAATAATAGTTCAGCGGTGCCAGGTGGATAAATCCATCCAGATCCGGATATTTGGATTTAAATTCCTCCACCCGTTGTTCCGTTGCTTTCACATCGGTGAGGTCAAATCTGAAATCAGCACCTTTACCACCGATGGTCACCACTTTGCCTTTTCTGCTTTTAATCTTTTTGATCACCGCTTTGGCAAATCCATGGTCATCCATAGAGACAATAAGGTTTTTGCCCTTAAAATCCGCTTTTGATTTTTCCGGTATTTGGGTTTCCTTTGCCCGGACAATCAATCGTTTTATCGGGGATAACGGGTCTGGAAATTCATCTTCCGGTTTACCCGCTCCAACCGGTTCGGTTATTTCTTCCGATTGGGCCGGCGAGGTTGACGGGGCTGGCGGCGTGTGGGGTGCCGGGGCCGCATCGCCCGTCCGGGTTTTGATATAGTCGGAGAGTTTGGCTATGGTGTTCAGATCCCTTAACTTTAGATCATCCGGGACGGAGAAGCCGAACTTACCGGCCACCTTGCCGAAAATTTCCACCTGTTTCACCGTGTCGATCCCCAGGTCCGCCTCAAGGTCCAGCCCATCCTCCAGCATATCTGCCGTGTACCCTGTCTGACGGGCTATGACGTCCTTAACAATGGCCGAGACATCCGCTTGGGCAGCGGTTGTTTCAGCGGCAGCCGTCTGAACTGCGGGTTCGCCGGCAACCGGGGTATCCACTTTTGATTCCACGTATGCACCCAGCTTGGCAATGGTATTTAAATCCCTCAATTTCAAATCATCCGGAACGGAAAATTCAAACTTGGACGCCACCTTGGCAAAGATCTCCACCTGTTTGACCGTGTCGATTCCAAGGTCCGCCTCCAGATCGAGATCCTCTTCCAGCATATCCGCGGTATACCCGGTCTGTTCGGCGATCACGTCTTTGATCCGGTCCATTAGATCTGCTGCCGACACCCCGGTTGAAACAGCGGCAGATTCCGGGACCGGTTGATCCACGGTTTCGGATACCGGTGCCGGATCTTGAACCGTTGTACTATCCGCCCTGGACGTCACATATTCACTGAGCTTGGCAATGGTATTCAGATCCCTTAGCTTTAAATCGTCCGGAACGGAGAACCCGAACCGGGACGCCACCTTTCCGAAAATTTCCACCTGTTTCACGGTGTCGATTCCCAGATCCGCCTCCAGATCCAGATCATCCTCCAGCATGTCCGGCGTATACCCGGTCTGTTCGGCGATCACTGCCTTAATCCGGCCCAGGGCATCGGCTGGTGCAGGCGCCTGTTCAACAGCGGTCTGAACCGGTGCCGCCGCCGCTTGGGTTTGCGTCTGGGCCGGGACCTGAACCGCCGGCAGGTCTAATTTTGTTGTGACGTATTCACTGAGTTTGGCAATGGTATTCAAATCCCGAAGCTTCAGATCATCCGGAACGGAGAATCCGAATTTGCCTGCAATATTCCCGAAAATCTCCACCTGTTTCACCGTGTCGATCCCCAGGTCCGCCTCAAGATCCAGATCATCTTCCAGCATGTCCGCCGTATACCCGGTTTGCTCGGCGATAATGGTTTTAATGGTCTCCATTGCAGCGGGACCGGGCTCAGGCGCGGGAACGACCGACACCGGGGCGGCAGCCGCAGCCGGCATGGCCGGGATCTCGGGTGTTGAAGGTATTTCCGGCTGAACCGGTGCCACTTTCTTTGTTTTTACCGGCCGGGCCGTTTCCGGCAATGCCTGTCCGCCGGCCACGGCGCACAGGGTGTTATCAATGATCTTCAATTCCGGATTATCGGAACCGGTGATCCGTTTCACCCAGTCCATGTACATCTCATTGCCTTCAACCGGGTTCTCCTCTTCACGCTTCACAAACATGAAGGCAAAATGGGACCCGAAACCGGCGGACAGATGGAGGCCGTATTCAGAGTCGATGGTCTCCTGACCTGAAAAATTCAAGGACTTGAAATGCTCGGGTATCTTCTTCAGGTTGGCAATGGGAGGGGCCTTTCTCTTCTGGAGCGCTTTTACCAGGACCACATCTTCGATGGCGGCTCCCAGTGTATGCCCGGTCAGCCCCTTGGTATTGGAGATGCGAATACGGTTCAGATGATCGGAAAACGCCGTCTTCAGGGCGGTGACTTCTGCGTCGGCACTGCCTCCCCGGGCCGGTGTATAGGTCTCGTGGGACATGAAGAGCAGCTTATCCGCATAATCTTCCTGGCGCATGTTGTTCTGTTTTTCAACCTTATTGATAAACTTCTTCATCTCCAGGGCCATGTGCGGCACATCTATGTTATAGGTATGATAGGCCGAGTTGGCGATATGGGTGCCCAGGATCTCGCACTGGCCGTTCATCCCCCTCTCACTGACACAGGCCTCACTTTCAATCACCAGCCCCACGGCACCTGCACCGAGAATGGTTCCGTTGCGATCCACATCAAAGGGCTTGGCCGCTTCCGAAACCCGCTTTTTAATTGTGGCGGCGCCCAGGGCCAGAAATCCGGACCCCACCCACTGGCTCTGCGTGGGAGATGTGGCATTTTCCCCCCCCACCACAATCACCCGCTTGCACCGGCCCACCCGGATCCAGTCTTCTGCAATACCGATGGCCAGCGTCGTGGATGCACAGGCCGAAGAGACAATGGTATTGGGTCCTTTTGCCTTGATGATCTGGGCCAGGTGGGCCGACCCCAGGGGACAGGCATTGGCAAGGAAATCCCGGTCAAATTTATACTTTTTATAATCTGATTTTTTTCTGGATTTGGCCTTGAAAAACCATTCGGTCAACTGTTCTTTGATTTCCGGGTCTTTGACTTTTTCCATCAGGAAATAGTAGATTTTTTCAAACTCTTCATAGGGTTTGAGAAAGATCTTTTCATACAGGTATTTCTCAAGCTCACTGAGAATGGTCTCTCCGTTGGGCCACAATGAGGTCAGAATGACACCGGTATCTTCCTGCATATCTTCGGGCAGGGCAAATCCGTCCGGAATCATGGTCTTTCCGTCATTGACTTTCTTATACTGCATGACCAGCGGGATATTGGCGTCTTTGAGCGCCTCGATCCCGGCGGCAATACTGATGGCCATAACAATGTCGTATTCCTCTTTAATACCGTAGTCGTCGGACAGGTCAAAATACCCCAGCTGACCGGCCAGATGGATCACGTCCTCTGCTTTGGTGATCTGGACAAACCGGGCATTGCCGTCGGGCTGTTTGAACAGTTTGGTGATATTTTTATCAATAAACCGTTCCTGGACATCGGCGGTGACCGATTCGATAAAATTCTCCCCGTTTAAGATCGCATCAAAGTTATCCGAGGCAAACACCCGCCGGGCCTTGCCGGGTAATCCCACAGAGACCCCGGAGATCATGATCCGGTTGGTGTTGAAATCGTATCGCTCCATGGCGGCAATGGCACTCTCCCGTCTCTGGCGCTGGTACTCTTTAAACAGGATCTGGTCGATGAGCTTGGCATTCTTCTCTTTGAACGAATCAAAATCGGCAGACGCCACCAGTTTTGCTTCCGGTTCCCGGACCACGGTTCTGGGCTGCGGCTGAACCATGGGGACGGGTTTGGCTTGAAATATTGAATTGTGATCTGCCAGGTATTTTTTACAGGCCTCAAAGGATTTGATTTCCCCGACCTTGGCATCCACGGAGACAATGGTATGGTAATCCGTAATATTAATATTTTTCAGCAGATTCACCAGCAGTCTTGACGGGCCGATCTCAACAAAGTGGGTCCGGCCGGCCTCGTAAACATGTTCAACAGACTTGATGAACTCCACCGGAGAGATAATCTGCTTGGCCAGCAGGTCCTTTACCTCTTCCGGCCGCCCCGGATAGGGTTTACCATAGGTATTGGATATGATCCGGCCATAGTGGACATCATTAAAGGTCAGGGTGACCAGGAATTCCCTGAGTTCTTCAGAGGCCTCTTTGAGCATGGGGGTATGGAAGGCACCGGTCAGATTGAGCTTTTTGAAAAAGACCTCCTGTTGGGTCAAATAATCGCAAAATTTTTCAATACCGTCTGCAGACCCGGATACAGCGGTCTGCTTTTCACTGTTTTTATTGGTAATCCAGATGTCGGCAACAAACGATTTACGGATCAGTTGCCCGGTCTCTTTCTCGTTCTTAAAGACCACCATGATCCGGCCCGGCACCTTTAACGTGGCTTCATACATGAGATCCGCCCGTTTGATGATCAGCCGCATGGCATCGTCAAACCCTAAAATACCGGAACAGAACAGGGCTGTGTACTCTCCGACAGAGTGCCCGATAAAATAATCCGGTGAAAAGCCTTCCCTGGACAGCCTGAAATAGACGGCTGCCGAAGAGAGGAATACTGCGGGCTGGGTATTCTGGGTGGAGTTGATGGCGTCATCACTTCCGAACATCAGCTCCAGAAGGGAGTAGCCCCGCATCTCTTTAAAAATGACCTCGCCCCGGTCCATGATCTGCCGGATATGCGGGTCTTTCTCGTATAATTCTTTCATCATCCGGCTTCTCTGTGCACCCTGACCGGACAGGAGTGCCACCATGCGCAGTTTTTTACCGGATTGGTCTGCGGAGTAGGCATGATCCACCATCACGATATCGTCGCTTGCAGCGGCTTTGGCGGTTAGTGCAACCGGTGCCTCTTTCTTTTCCAGGGAGAGGGGAAGCGTTCCCATAATCATGTGGCAGTGGTTCCCCCCGATCCCGTTGACATTGGATGCAAACCGGATCGGTTCTCCTGCCGGCCGGGTTACCATCTGGCGGGCCGGTTTAAGGACCGTTGAATCATTGAGCACCGAATGTTCGGGATCATAGTTGAAATCCGGCAGAATCCGCCCGTTCTTGTTCATGAGCATCATCTTGGCCAGGGCCACGGCCGGGTTGGCTGCCTTAAAGTACCCGAACTGGGACTTGATATTCCCGCAATGCATCTCATGGTCAAAACAGTTTTCAATCACCTGTTTCTCAATTAGATCCCCAAAAACATTGGAAAATGCAAACAGATCCAGGTGCTGGATATCCCGTTTCCGGATGCCGGTTTTTTGGTAGGTTTCATTGATGGTGGAGACAAAGGTCTGTTCACTGGGTGCCAGCAGATGATCCGGCACGCTTGACCGGGTTGAGCAGGCATTGATCTCACCCAGTATTTCCAGATCATATTCCCGGGCTTTTTTATAGGTGGTCAGAACATGGATGGCAGCACCCTCCCCCATCACATACCCGTCGGCCCGGGAGTCAAAGAAGTTGCAATCGTTTTCCGACAGCAGCCCCAACCGTTTAAACGCCATAAGAACCGCCGGATAGAGGTTGGTATCCACCCCACCGGCCAGGACAAAATCCATCTCCTTATGCTGCAGGTTCCGGGCCGCATTCCGGATGGCAATGGTGGCCGATGCACAGGAGGCATCAACAACGTAATTGGCACCGTTGAGACCGAAATAATTGGCAATCCGCCCTGAGATGATGTTGGATAAAAGCCCGGGTGTCGTATCTTCATTGTTTTCAGGGAGACTCTCCCGGATCGCATCCACCACCTGTTGGGCAATGCGTCCTTTCCTTGCCGTATCCAGACCGGTGATGCCTTTTAAAATATTACCGATGACATGCTTCCGGGTTCTCATAATATTTTCACTCTGGCGCTGTCCGACAATGGTACCCAGAATGACCCCGACCCGGTTGGTGCCGCTGCCCAGCCGTGACAACAGCCCTGAGGTTTCAAGGGCCTCTCCGGCGGCCTCCAGGCCGAAAACCTGTCCGCGTTCGAGGGATTTGACCATCTTGGGGGGCATCCGGTACTTCAGGTTATTGAACTTGTATCCTTTGACCACACCGGCCTTGATCTTCGGCAGGTGGAAAAACGATTCCTTTCCCATTCTGGCATAGGCATCATTATCAAAGTTTTCCAATGGGATTTCTGACAATTGCTTCTCGCCGGATACCAGTTTATCCCAGAATTCTTCCGTATTTTTGGCCCCGGGCAGGAAAACACCCAGCCCGGCAACAACCACGCGGTCTTCGTTAAAATCATAACCCGGCTCGGAAAAAATCGTCCGTTTGACCGGCTGGTAGGTATCGGTCATCTGTTCCAGTACGATATGGTAATTAATCCCGCCGAATCCATAGGATGAAACCGCGGCTTTGCGGGAGGTGCCGTTCAGAACCTGCCAGGGTTTGGCATTTTTGACAATAAAAAGGCCGGAATCTGACAGCTCATGATTTTTGGAGAGTTTTTCAAACCCGCCGTTTGGCGGCAGCATCCCTTTATTGACGGTCAAAAGGGCCTTTAAAACCCCTGCGGAACCGGCACATCCCAACAGATGGCC
>JANQML010000018.1 GCA_028280105.1 Desulfobacula sp.
GGGAAAAGCGGCTATCAAAATAACGCTTTTGGAGACTACTTCAAAAAGTGATGGGAAATCTCCATTTTTCCCTTGACTAAACTTATCATAGATGTCTCCTTTTTGTAAATGTTTCCTTGTTTATAAAGAAACTACATCAGCGGAACCGGGGTGTATTGTAAAAAATCGACAGATTGGCATTCCTTGAGCCAGCGGGTGGGCGATAGCCCGGCCATTCGCTTGAATTCGCGAGTGAAATGGGGTTGATCGGTATAACCGAGATCCAATGCGAGGCTTGCCAGCGACTGATGCGGGTTGGCATGCAGGCTGCGTGTGGCGGAAACGAAACGCATGGTTCTGCCCAATTGTTTGGGCGTCAAGCCGGTATGGGCGCGGAGGGTGCGTTCCAGTTTCCGTTGATGGATGCCCATGGCGTCGGCAAGGCGGTTGATTGAATGGTGTGTTCTGCTCTTCCAGAGATTTGTCACGACCTGTCTCGTCAGAGAATGGGAGTCGGGCAGGCTGCCCAAACGTTCCAACAGCAGGCGTTCCACAACGGCCACCATTTTGCGAGGCGTGTTCATGTCTCCCGCATAGGAGAAGACGAGTCGGGAAAAATCAGGCAGAACGCCATCAAGGTCAACGTGAGATTCGGAAAACTCCGGAGCCGAAAACCCGAGCAAACTGGTTACAGCGCCAGGACGGAAACGAATGCCGAGCATCTTGGGTGTAACCGGAAGAGGTTCTACCATGGGTGTTTCGTGGATACCCACCATGAAAGACGTATAATTGGTGTCCTGAGGAGGCTCGGCAAGCCGTATGGAACCGATAAAATCGAAAATGATGTCCATGCATCCGTCGGGTAACACGCGAATTCGAGTGGCGGGATTCTCATCAGCGCCGGTTATGGTCCAGTAACAGGCCACAAATGGCGTAAGCATTCGGGTTGGTACGAACTGGCTGTAATGGGTGGTGGATTGAACGCTGTCTGTATGCATGTGCGGTTGTTTGGTTGAATGCGTATGACCTTGTTCCCAGGGATAGGGATAAGGGATAAGAACTTGCTTTTTGCTAAAGAAAGTATCGAAAACCCCCTAACGTTTATAATATTACTGCGCCCCTGATACAAGCACAGCATGTTGGTCTTTGTATCAGGGGCGGTCCGTTTAAATCAAGACAAAAATCAAGGTCAAAAAAATCAGGAAGGAAATGTTTTGATATTTCCGACAATTTCTTAAAAAATACCAGAACCGAACTGATTTTGAGCGTAGTCTTCCATAGTTCCTCAAGCCAATTTCAAAAAAGATCAATACCATTAAAACCACTGTGACGCCACGAAAGCATGTTTTCAATGACGGCATTATTTTTCTTGCCTTCTTTCTTGAGCACTTTCAAAACCTAATACTGAAAAATCTCCTCCAGATCTTCTAGCATAAAACCGGGGGCGACTTTGAAACTGCCATCATCAAGAAAACAGCCGTCAGTCGTGATGGCATGTAAATGGGGATTATAATTTAAAAAGTCACCATAAGTCTGGAGAGCGATACTGGCACCGGGAACGGCAGTTTTATCGGAAACAATCGATCTCAGATATGCATTCATCACCTTCCATGCACAGATCGACAATTTTGCCAGCAGTTTCCGGTCATAAAGAAAATAAATCCGCAGCCGTTTGGGAATAGGGAAAGACAATTGATGAATATGCCCCTGGCTATTGTACCTAGGGGCATTCAACCCTGCCGCTTTTGAGCGTTCTGATCCCCGATCCGGCCGGCTGCACCTGTTATCCCGATATCTTTTGTCATCATTTTCTTTTTTTAACCCGCATCATTCTCCGTCCCAGCCAGATCATGGGTTTCATCTTCCACCCTTCCATGTCATCGGCCACCTCTTCCAGCAACTCGGGAATGGCAAGGTTCTGGGGACATTTTTCCACACATTTGCCACAATCTTTGCATTGGGATGCCAACGTCTGTTTTTCAGTCACCAGCCCCCCGTTTTGAAAGAGATACATTATCCCGGCGGATTTATCTTTAAACGCATGCTTGGAGTTATAGCAGTCAAATGCACTGGGAATATTGACACCTGCAGGACAGGGCATGCAATACTGGCACCCTGTGCATCCCACCTTCATCACACGTCTAAATTCATTTGCCGCCTCATCCACCAGGGCGACGTCTTCATCACTCAAATTATTGGGAACGGCTCTGGCAGCCAAATCAAGGTTCTCCGAAATATGATGATCATCATTCATTCCGGATAGGATGACCGTTACTTCCGGATGGTTCCAGATCCAGGACAGGGACCAGTCCACCGGTGATCTTTTCCGGCCCGCCTTGTTCCATATCTTTTTTACGGAAGGCGGGGGCGTCTTGGCCAGGTTGCCGCCTCTTAAAGGCTCCATGATAATGACTGCCATGTCTTTGGACCCAGCATAGTTCAACCCCGCGGTTCCTGCCTGGTTTTGGGTGTCCAGATAATTATATTGTATTTGGCAAAAGGTCCAGTTGTAATCGTCTACAATGGGCTGAAAATCTTCTGCCAGGCCGTGGAATGAAAAACCGGCATTGATAATTTTGCCCTGCTTTAACGCATCATCCAGAAATTCAATGACCCCATTATGTTTAGCCTCTCCCCAGAGTTCTGCATTCAAGGCATGAACCAGATAATAATCGATCCGGTCGGTCTGGAGTTTGGCCAATTGTTCATTTAGAACCTCATCCATCTCTTTTTTGGTGTGTGTCATCCAGTGGGGAAGTTTGGTGGCCAGTTTCACCCGATCCCGGCATCTATTTTTTGCAAAAACCTTACCCACGAAACCTTCACTTTTCCGATTATGATACGGATACGCCGTATCGTAATAATTGACCCCCCGGTCCAGGGCATGCATCATCTGTTTTTCCGCCAGTTTTTCATTGATTCCCCCGAACCGGGTGGGAAACCGCATACAACCGTAGCCTAACACGGATAATTGATCCCCGTTTTTCGGCACTTCACGATATAACATGATCTGTCTCCTTTTCTTAATTTGCTGTGACGAATGACCTATTTTGATTCAGAACATGTCTCCACCAGAGGCGCCCCAGTTGATCCGTTTCCGGATCAATGGTTTCACCAACAACCGGACTGGCATATCTCACACGCCTTTTCTCAGACGCTGCCACCAGCCGTTCCATAGGTTCATACCAAGGATGAAGCGCCAGGTTGAACGTCCCCCAGTGGATCGGATGAAGGATATCCCCTTTCAGATCCAGGTGGGCCTGCACCGTCTCTTCCGGAAGCATATGGACCGGATGCCAGGACAGGTCATAGGCACCGCACTCCAGAAACGTCATATCAAACGGCCCCAATCTTTCCCCAATCTCCTTAAACCCTGAAAAATAGCCTGAATCGCCACTAAAAAAGAGATTATGATGAGTGGATGAGATAACAAAGGAGGCCCACAATGTCTTGTTTCTGTCTGTCAAACCCCGCCCGGAAAAGTGTTGGGCCGGTGTAGCCGTCAGGGTTAACCGGTGATCATACCGATAGGATTCCCACCAGTCGAGCTGCACAACCTTATCGGCCCGCACCCCCCAGTTCATCAGATGTTTTCCCACACCCAGGGGGACGATAAACCGGTCGACGGATTCGGCCAGCCTTTGAATCGAATCTTTATTTAAATGGTCATAATGGTCATGGGAGATAATCACCACATCAATTTTCGGCAGTAAATGGAAGTTCGGTGCAACATCCCGTTTAAACTTAACCGGACCGATAATGGATACCTTGTCCTCAAAGACCGGATCGGTCAGTACGTGATATCCGTCAATATTGATCAGAACCGTAGAATGACCCAGCCAGGTGCTGTTCAATTTTTTTGTCCCTTTTTTCAGCGGTTCCGGCGTGCGAAGCGGTCTGCCCGGTAAAGGAACATCCGGTTTTCGCTGGTTATCCTCAGTGATAAACCGCCACAAGATTTCAGCATGGGTTTTATAGGACATTGAAAACGCCTTCCGCCCACCGGTAAACCTGTCCCTGGAAAACTGGGGTGAAGATTCAATCCGGTCCGCAATATCCTTATGGGAATCAGCGGATGCAGTATTTAATACACTGGTTAACGTCATGATCAATACTCCTGTAACAATACGTTCATATTTTCGGCTGTCTCTTCTTCTAAAGGCCGAAAACGATCTTTTAAAACGAATATTCATTTATCAATAGTTTGTTTTTTTTTATTATTATAATTTAATGGCATCCCATGCCATGGTAAATGCCGTTTCTATATGATCCCGGTTTAAATCCAGGTTTTTGCACGTTTTCGGATTCGCCAAAGCAAGAACCGGATAAAAAATAAAGACCGCAAGAATATCAAAATCCACATCTTTAATAATTTTTTCTTTTATTCCCCTGTCAATAACTTGGATAAACGGTTCAAAATATTTTTCTATCTCTTCCTGATCGACCAGCTCACTGTATGGTGAGTTGGCAAATTGTTCGGTATATTGAAAATAAGGCCTGTGTGTCATCACATAATCAAACATTTTATGCCAGGTTTCACGCATAATATCCCGGATGGGCAGAGAATCGTCAAAATCTTTTAAAAGGGACAGACCGATATTCTTCTTTATTTCAACATAGGTTGAGACCAGCAGGTCTTCTTTATTTTTATGATAGACGTACAGGGTTGCCGGTGAGACCTTGGCTTCTTTGGCAATTTTGGAAACAGAACTCGCGGCAAAGCCGACGTCATTCACCAGTTTTACCGTGGCTTCAAATAACGATTCCTGTTTTATATCATCTTTGACTCTCATAACGGCTAAAATAAATGATCATTCAATTATTGTCAACTTCTATTTCTCAACTTTTTAGATTTGCCCTTCTAAATAACAAATTGTTACTTTAATGAATGAGATTAGCTTTGGCTGTGTCGTGTGCTAATTATAAAACGAACGCGTTGACACCCATTGAAAAATCTGTTTTGAATTTGAAAATAAAAATTTGTTAAACATCTACGTTCAAAGCGTCACTGAATAAAGGAAAATCAAATGGAAAAAAGTACGGCCTCTATCTCATTGTCCCGGGCCATTGACGCAAGACAGGTTTTAAAACCACACCTTTCCCCGACCCCGCTCCTGCGATACCCCGGTCTGGATCGTCTGGTGGGTGCACAGGTATGGGTGAAACATGAGAACCACAATCCCACAGGCAGCTTTAAGATCAGGGGCGGCATCAACCTGATGCATGAACTGAAAAAAACCGGAACAAAAGGGGTGATAACCTATTCAACAGGGAACCACGGCACCTCTGTGGCAACCAGTGCCGGCCTGTTTGATCTAACCGCCGTGGTGGTGGTGCCGGAGCAGTCCAACCCTTTAAAGATCCAAAGTATCAGAGATGCCGGTGCCGAACTTATTGAATATGGGAAGGATTTTGAGGCGGCCGGTATGAAAGTGGCTGATTTGGTGGAAGAAAGGGGGTTGTATTTTGTCCATCCGGCCAACGAACCCTACCTGATCAACGGGGTGGCCACGGAATTTTTAGAGATTCTCGAACAGGCACCGCATATGAAATTCCGTTTTCTCTGTACAAAAATGCACTGGATGATTTCATCCTCCTGACCGAAGAAGAACTGTATCAGGGGATTGCCCTGGCATCCCATCATACCCGGAATCTCACCGAGGGGGCCGGTTCCGCCTTTCTGCGAGCCGCCGTTAAAATCAGAAGCCGCTTAAAAAACCGGAAGGTAGTGGTTCAGATGAGTGGGGGAAATGCTTCGGCCCACGAGATTCAAACCGCCATGCGCCTTCCATGCCTGGAAACCGGAGTGGTGGATTGATCTTTTAAAAAGCAACGTGTGAAAGAAGGGCACCGGTCAAGGCCGGTGCTTTGCCACCAAACACAATACCAGAGTCACTTGTCATACGTAATAAAGATTAACCAAACAATCGGTCAAAACTCATCTTGATATCAATACCTAACGTTTTTCGTAAAGAATTGAAATATTCAGCAGAGTCAATCTCACCTCTTTTATAGGCTTCATAAAATTGATCAAATGAAAACTTTGATTTAATTTTTTCAACACTACGGTTTGAGTATCCGGCCCAACCTGAAAATACAAGATTGAAGTCAATATCGATAACCACGCCACCAAGGTCGAATAAAAGGGCTTTGAGAGATGTAATCGAACTGTTTTCCATAAGTATTTCTCCCGGCAATTATAAAAATTCTATCCTACCACTTATTATTTATATATCTTCAAAATAACAAGGTTCTAAACCAAAAGTCCGGTATCACCGGAGTTCCGGTTTTTCATTATTTTCCAATTCGATCTTTCTTCCCGCATAAATGTATGAATTAAGCGAATAAAAATATTCACCCTTACTATACAAACTTTGCATTTCATCAAGGACCATGTCGTACTCTGATCGGTCTAATTGTCCATTCTTTACAAGGGGGCAAAGGCCCTGTAACAAATTATACCCGTATCTGCCTTTTTCATATTCTGTTTCAACTAAGGTAAAGACGTCCATTTCCCCCCGGAACAACCCGCTACTCTGAAATAATCCCCACAGTTTTCTTCCCATCTGACCGTCACATGCGTCCATCCAGCCCTGCTGCCAGTTAGAAAAAGCAGCAACAAGTTTTCGGATGCCCTCTTTGTTTCCAGAATGGTAAACCTGCGTATCCCAGTCCCAATGGGCAATCAGCACCTGAGCGTCCTTTTTAAGTATGCGATGGATCTCGCTGAGCAACACGGTCATATCCGGAATGCATTCCATCGTATCGATAGAGATAAACAGATCAAAACATTCATCCGGGAAACTGAAGGCATCAATGAATTTTTCATGTTGAAATTCAACATTCGGATAGCGCAGCCTGCCCTCTTCAACGCTTTTCTGACTTGACTCAAATCCAATGAGTCTCGAACCATCACCGACAACTTTATGTAGTTTTCCAAGCAATCGGCCTGAACCACACCCAAAATCAAGGACGTCATAGTTTTGATCTTTTTCAAGCGACAGCAGATTCAATAGCTTTTTAAACAGCTCTTTCTTCATCTTGATACTTTCCAGGCCTCATTCCTACTGCTACACATTTATTGTCTGCAAACTTTACAGAAATCCGGCAGCAGTCCTAATCATTTAATTGCACATCCATCTGATTCCTCATTTATCCCATTTTCATTGGAAACCGAGCTAACGAATTTTGACCCGGTAAAACCTCTCTGCAAGTTCATATGTTTCACCGTTGGCAAACGCCTGGTCCCGCGCTTTGATCCGTTGGGCCCAGCCCGGTGATTTTTTTTCATTAAACTGGCTGTTTTGGCATGCCAGTGCTGAGATTTTCAAATCAAAGGTCCGGGTGGTATCAACCCGGTAGTTCACCTCATCTCCCCCCAGAACAACATCTCCTTGACCCGGTGCGGTTCAAAACCCTGTTCAAGGTCAGGAAACGACAGGTGGGTCCTGGCCATGGGAAAAACGGCATCCAATACCGCCTACCCGGTGATCCCGGTGTCAAACATACCGGCGGTAGGGATGGGGATAATAACTTGCTTTTTGCTAAAGAAAGTATCGAAAATCCCTAACGTTTATAATATTACTGTGCCCCTGATACAAGCACAACATGTTGTGCTTGTATCAGGGGCGGTCCGTTTAAATCAAGACAAAAATCAAGGTCAAAAAAATCAGGAAGAAAATGTTTTGATATTTCCGACAATTTGAACAGGTAGCAAATAAAAATGGCAACCTGCTTTTGAACATCGGAACTCGATCCTTAATTGGCAGGGCTGTCATTCCAGGTCCCCCGGTTATCCGGCAATTATATCCTCTAATAAGTCTGAAGATCTGCCGTCAACTCCGATTCATTCACCCATATGTGCAAAGTTTGGGGAAGGCAGCAGGTCCATTAATGCTGTCACCGCATGCGTCCGGTATTTATCTTGCAGCATGACCGCATAAAATGTCCGTTCCATAGATGGTGCGTCAACCGGCTTGGTCAACAAGGAACCGGTCGCGACTTCATCCCGGACTGCAGTCCCGGAGAGCAATGAGACCCCCATACCGGCCTGCACAGCTTTTTTCACGGCTTCAGTATTCCCAAATTCAACAATTCTTTTCAATGTGATATCTGTTGATGCGCTGGCTTTTTCTATGGCTAATCGCGTACCCGACCCTTTTTGGGATACGATAAGGGTATGGTCCGCAAGGTCAGTCAAAGATACGGATGCCCGATTTTGCCATGAGTGGTCGGGTGGGAGGATGGCCTTGAGGCGGTCCCTGTATACCGGTCGGACCGAGAGCCGCTCGTCCGGATGGGAGGCGCCGATGAACCCGATGTCCAGTTCGTTGGCCAGGACTTTATGGGCCACCTCCTGGCTCAGGGAAATGTCCAGGCTAAGGCTGATATCCGGGTATAATGCGGTGTATTGTCCCAAGACTGGCGGGAGTAGGTAGGTGCCGGCCGTATAGCTGGCGCCGATGTTGATTTCGCCGCTTTTCAGCAGGGTCAGGTCGTTGATCCTGGCCTTGGCCTCGTCAATTCGGTCAAAGACTTCCTTTGTGGTTTCCATCAGGATCCGGCCGGCTCTGGTGGGGGTGACAGTTTTGCCCAGTCGATCCAAAAGCGGCACCCCCATATCCGATTCCAATTGTTTGATATGTTTGCTGACACCGGGTTGGGTGAGGCAGAGGGTTTTAGAGGCCCGGGTAAAGCTTCCTGTAGCTGCCACAGCGTGGAAGATCCTGAGTTGGTTGAGATTGATATTATGCATTTAAGTTATGAATCCTATAAAAACAAGTCATTTGAGTTATATCCTTTTTCTTCGTAAGGTTCAACCAGGATTTAACCCACTCCCATAAGGAGGGCAAAATGACGACAATAAAAGAAATTGAGGAAACAACACGGACTCTTCGCGAATCAGGATTCTGCTGCTCTAAGGTCATATTAAAATCCTGGTTGAACCATAAAGAGGACAAAATGACGACATTGAAAGAAATTGAGGAAACAACAAGGACTCTGCACGAATCAGGATTCTGCTGCTCTGAAGCCATATTAAAATCCATCACAGATGCCTTTTCAACAGACTCGGTGGATGAGATCCCCGGGATCGCCTCAGGGTTTTGCAAGGGTGTTGGAAAAACTGGCGATGATATCTGCGGTACGGTTGCTGGGGGAGTCATGGCTGTAGGAGTGCTATACGGCAGGAACGAGCCAGGCAGGAACATCTCAGCAGCCTGTGACCATGCCGCTGAATTCAGGCGACGTTTTATTGAGGCTTATGGCACCACCAATTGCGCCGGATTGCTGGAAAAATTCGGTGACCAGAAAAAAATGCACAAATGCAAAGGTATGACTGCTAAAGCAGCCGGCATATTAGCGAATATTCTGTCGAAGGTTCAGATAGAGAGCAATTAATGGATAAAGTCAGGCCGGACATCATAATGGAAAAAGTGTACGGACTATTTCCGGGCCTGACCCTGCCGGCCGGTCTGCAAACAGATATCGGGGATAAGAACTTGCTTTTTACTAAAGAAAGTATCGAAAATCCCTAAAGTTTATAATATTACTGCGCCCCTGATACAAGCACAACATGTTGTGCTTGTATCAGGGGCGGTCCGTTTAAATCAAGACAAAAATCAAGGTCAAA
>JANQML010000048.1 GCA_028280105.1 Desulfobacula sp.
GGGGGGATTATAAGGGGGGATTATAAGGGGTCGGTCAAATGTAGTCTTGCAGCCTTAAAGTATTGAAGTGCAATCCTTTCTGCGAAGCGGTTTTGTTCAACGTTAAATTAAACAGCATCATATTATGATAACAAAATAAATTTGATAGTTAGAAAGAAGGTGGCCTCATAACTATACACTGACATTCAGCAAAGACCGACTGCGGGTGTTGGCGGTTATTTCCTGGTAATATTCACCTGTTTGCCGTTCAATGAGGGCGGCATAGGTCTCGCCATGAATCCGTTGATAAACCTCCGCATATGAAGGACCGTTTCCAGGATCGTAACTTTCAACATCATATCCGTTTTTTTCAAGCAGGTCGGCAAAAATTTCCGGGTTTTGTTCGGCCTCCTGCCATAGGTGCATGAGAGACGGGTTTTGGAATGTGGCCCTCCCATTCTGTCCAATGGTACCGGCGACCTGCCCTGCTTTGGTAACGACCATAGATTGTTCCTGTCTACCCTGGTCCTGAAGTCGATTCCGGTAGTTGCTGATCATGGACCCGGCATTGAATTCGTTTTTTATTGTATTCAGTGGCGACATCATCGGTATTTTTTGGATTTTCAATTGACCCGGATCAATCAATTTCCCCTTAACTAGAGGGTTTCCTTCAAGTGCAATCGTTGTAGGGTAAATGTTTTTTTCTACATGCATAGTATCTCCTCTTTAATTTTTTTCAGATTTCATTATCCGAATTAGCTTTTCTCACTGATTGGATTTCAGGCATCATTCGGTTGAATAACGATTATGCAAAAAAGAAGCCATTTTTCCAGCTACCCTGAATCATAGTTTTGATTTGTTCTGGCTGGATAGCATTGTAATGATCGCACATAGGAATCGGTACCAAGGCTAATCAAGACTTATACAGAGGACAGCCGGTCGGGAATAACCACTGGAAAAGGGATGGGAAAATATGAAAGCAAAGGGAGTAAATATCTTCAAAAAAAGAACACCCCTGCAACCCTATGCTGCAGGGGCGGTTCTTATGGCTAAACGGCAAGTTCCCCAATTGAAAATAGACATAACAAAACATTTTTGAATATGCAAGCTTTTTTTAGTCAAACCTAGTCGAATCTATAATTATTAAATGCTTCATAGGATATATAATTTTTTACATAAGCTTGTCTGTTTGGTAAAAGTGGCGATCTGTTTTTAAATGGTGGACGTCCTGATTTGATATTTTTGTTGACAAATTCGGCAGCCTCATCTACCTCTTAATTATTAATGTCTTACATTGAGATGACCGCAAAATATCATTCATTTTCAGGAAAGCTGGACAAGGAGGAGAGCCATGGCCGTAAAACTGATGCACTACTGGACGATCAACCCTGCCAAAAAGCATGATTACCCCAGCTTTATCATTAAAAAATTCATTCCGGGAGTCAACCGGCTGGGACTGCATACAGTGGCGGGCTGGTCTGTCCTGGTGGGATCTTACAGCGAAGTGATCATGGAGACGGTCAGCAGCGATCTGGATAAACTGGAAGCCGCCCTTAAAACCAATGAATACCGGAAATTGAAATCAGAGTTGCTCAATTTTATCAAACATTACAAAACAAAGGTCCAGGTGCCCATTCCAAATCGGGGCAGCTACTCCATGAGCATTGCCCAGGACACTGTAAAATTTAATCAGATGTGGGATGTGATTACCCTGAAACTCAGTGATTACAAAAGCTATGAACAGTTTGTCACCCAGGAGTTTTATCCGCTGATGGAAGAGATGGGGGTACATCTTGCCGGTGAATGGGATGTTTTGATCGGGGATGAGCCGCACACGGTCTGTGAAGGCCGGGTGACCGATGTCAGTTCACTTATTCCCGCCCTTCAGGGGCAGACATTCCGCAAAGCCAAAAAGAGACTCAAACAATATGTAGAAAATTACCAGAGCCGGATTTTGTCATTTCACGTACGAAAGATCAAAGGCCACCGGTCAGAAGCCTATGAGATGATAGACGACTGAGCCGTTTTTATCAAAAAGAGGGAGTTGGCGTCAGAGTACCCGGTTTTCTCAGGTGATAAAAAAAAGCAGCACCATCAGCATGATGATGGTGAAGACAGCCATGGATCCAATGCTGAATAAAGACCGGTTAAAGGTATCTGTAAACCGCTTTTCCACCCCGTTTGACCCCTTGACCGGCACCCCGGTCAGATACCATAAGGGCCGGATCAGCAGCAGGGTCAACCGGGCCGGACCGGACTGGGAAAATTTGTTAAGGCCCCGGGGAAGTTCTTGCCCCAGATATTTATGCGCCCGGGCACTCAAATAATCCATACCTTTCTGCGCCCCCAGCAGGAACACCCGCCCGCCCATTCTGTAGAACCAGTCCATATCCAGGCTGATGACGGGCTCCGGTGTCAGTTTCTTAAGAAAGATAAAAAATCCCAGGGCCGTGAAGAGCAGGATCTGCATGGATTCCATAACATGATACGCGGTATAGGGGGCATAGACTGCGGCATAGGGCAGCATCTCATACAGATACGGGGTGTATACCCCGATGAAGATGCAGAGAAATGCGGCAATGCCCATGGCCAGTTGCATGTGCATGGGCGGATCTTCGGCCTTTTCCCATGTCTCCTTTGTACAATTGTTTTTTCCAAACCAGATGAAATAGGGCACTTTGAGTCCGGTGTGAAGAAAGGTACCGGCCGAGGCAAGAGTCAGCAGAAACGCGGCCCAGTAAAGGTGGTCCTTAAACCCGGCTGCCACGATCATGGATTTGCTCACGAATCCGGAAAATAAGGGAAATGCGGAAATGGAAAGCCCGCCGATCAGGGTGAACAAAAAGGCCCGGGGCATTCTGGAATACAGCCCTCCCAGATCGGTGAACCGGCTTTTACCGGTCATGTACATCACCGAGCCGACCCCCATGAACAAAAGGCCTTTGTAGAGGATATGGGCAAAGGCATGGGCGCAGGCCCCGTTGATGGCCAGTTCGGTGCCGATCCCTACTCCGGCCACCATATACCCTACCTGGCTGATGATATGGTAGGCCAGCAGCCGTCTGGCATCGTTTTCCAGCACCGCGTACACCACGCCGTACAAAGCCATGATCACGCCTAAGGGGACCAGGATCTCCATGCCGGCAAACCCACGTGCCAAAGCGTAGACAGCGGTTTTCGTAGTAAAGGCACACATGAACACCGCTCCGGACACCGTGGCCTCTCCGTATGCATCCGGCAGCCAGGCATGCAGCGGCGGTACGGCCGCGTTCAGGATAAATCCGATAAGAATCAGATAGATTGGCAGGGTGGGTTTACTCACATCCAGCTGATGGAAGCCCAGGTCGCCTGTGGCATGATACAGCAATGCGATACCCGCCAGCAAAACCATTCCGCCCGCAGCATGGACCATCAGGTACCGAAATCCCGTCCAAACCGATTCCGAACGCCCTCTGAACCAGACCAGAAACACCGAGGAAAACGCCATCACCTCCCAGAAAAGAAAGAGGACCAGAAAATCCCCTGCAAAAATGACCCCAAGGGAGCCTGCCACATAGATCCAGGCCGCGGCCGTTTCAAAGGGGTTGTCCACGTGCAGGCCGTACAGGGTGCCGATGATGCACATCAGGGTCATGATGTAGGCAAACACCAGGCTCAGCCGGTCCACCCGCCCAAAGGTCAGGTCCCATTCCAGAAACGGAAACACCCCGAACACCCCCTGGTCCATCAACAGGACCGAAACAAAGGCAAGCAGTGGCACCAGAAGCAGATACGGGCGGAGAAGCCGTCCTTTCACCAGGGGAAGGACCATGGC
>JANQML010000049.1 GCA_028280105.1 Desulfobacula sp.
TACGTTGCCTGCGGTCGTTCCTCCCTGCGGCGTATGGCTGATACGCCCTCAGTCGTCACTCCTTGTTGCCTTGCATCCGGCACCTTGGCGGTGGCCAGGGAGGCGGTGCAACCAGTGACCCACATGCGAAACAAAAATTTAATGGTGGATTTGGATTCCGTCTGATACGGTGCAGGGCCTATCCTTTTCTCAGCGGGACAATAATAATTTCCACCCGGCGGTTCATGGCATGATCAGATGATATGGTGCGGGTTTCGCCATACCCCACTGCCCGGATTCGTCCGGGATGGACACCGTTTTGTATCAACTGATTCTTAACGGTTAAAGCCCTTTTCTCTGATAATTCCTGATTATACGCATGACTTCCCCGGGTGTCGGTATGTCCGGCCACCTCTATCATTGTCTGGGGATAGTTGTTCAACACATTGGATATCCGCCTCAGTTCATCATACGCACCGGGTTTCAGCGTGCTTTCGTTGTAATCAAAATAAGCCTGGCCTTTAAACGTGGCTCTCAGGATGTCCGCTTCCCTTTGAATACTTGCCGATTCGGAAGCGGCAATCGCATTTCGCAGTTCCTGTTCCTGCAGGTCCATATATCGTCCCACCTGGTTTCCTGCCAGCCCTCCCAGGGCGGCACCAATACCGGCGCCGATAAGGGTGGATTCGGTGTCCCTTCCGATCGCCTGTCCGACAATGGCACCCACACCGGCACCCACACCGGCGCCAACGGCCGTTCCCTGTTTCTGATTTGTCTGCATTCCGGCACATGAAAAAAGGGTGGCGATAAAAACGGCTGTAACAGCCATAGATAACGTAGACTTCATCTATTTTGTCTCCTGATCTTGATTGTTTTTTGTTGCGTGTTTTTAACCAATGGAATATTTTTTCAGCCGGGCATACATGCGGGATTTGGAAACGCCTGAGATATCGCAGGCCTGCTTTACATTTCCCGATGTAAAGGCAATCAGCGCAGAGAGATACCGGCTTTCAGCCCCTTCCATCACCTCTTTTAAAGGCGGGAATTCACCGTTTTTATAATCTCCCGGTTCTGACTCCCCCCCTTTTCGGGGCGGCATAAACGATTCTTTTACGACCCTTGCCTTGATATAGGCCGGCAAATGGATGGAATAGAGGGTGGATTCATTCTTTGCCGATGCAATGGCTTTATCAACGGCATTGATTAATTCCCTGACATTACCGGGCCAGTCATAGGCACTGATAATATCCAGGCATTCCGGGGAAATGCCTTTGGTGTCAATATCGTATCGTTTGCAGAACTGTTCGATATAGTAAATTGTCATTTTTATAATATCCGGCTTGATCGACCGAAGCTCGGGCAAATGGATATTAATCCCGTTAATTTTGAACAGGAGATCTTTTCTGAACGACCCCTGGTCGCTGAGTTCATCCAGGTCCCGGCTGGTTGTTGCAATAACCCTGAAATTGCTCGTGATACCGTCTTTTGATCCCATGGGCCTGAACGTCATGCTTTCGATCACCCTTAAAAAGGACCGCTGGATCTGCATGGGCAGCTCTGAAATCTCATCCAGAAACAGGGTCCCCTTGTCAGCCAGTTGGATCAATCCGGTTTTATCTCCGACAGCACCGGGGAATGCGCCTTTTTTATGACCGTACAAAAGGCTTTCAACCGTATTTTCATTGATGGCGCAGCAATCGGCAATCACAAAATTATTCTCACACCGATCGGAATTCAGATGGATGGTTTTGGCAAAAAGCTCTTTTCCGGTTCCCTGCTGACCGGATATCAGCACATTGGTATCGGAATAGGCGGCAATGGCCGCCTGATCCAGACAGGACTCTATTTCCCGGGATTCCCCGATTATACCGTTCCGTTTTAAAATACCGGGTGTGGAAACCGCGCCTTTCTCTTTCCTGAACTGGAGAGCCCGGGTGACCTGAAGGTTGAGTTCGTGTCTTAAAAATGGTTTACCCAGGTAGTTCCAGGCACCGCTTTTTATGGCCATTTCAGCACCGTCCGGATCTGAATTTCCCGTGATGATGATCACTTCAGGCGCCGACGGGGTACCTTTAATGGGTTTGATCAGATCCAGGCCGTTACCGTCCGGCAGCATAACATCCAGAAAGACCAGATCAAACATACCGTTTTCGGCCAGTTCCACCCCTTCTTTTCCGGTCAGGGCATACCGGCTTTCATGACCCAGCTTGGTCATCATCCGCGTTAAGATATCACAGATCAGCCTATCATCGTCAATAATCAGAACTTCAGCCATTATTCGTTCCCACAATAAAAAACGGTTGTTATTTCACATCTATCCTGCCGGACACACCGGATATCATTATCCCACACTTTCAGTTTTATTCAGCTTTAACTTTCTACTATTTGGGGTCTCTTTCATGGGATATGGTCTGCAACATAGCGGCAGATCTGACATTTGCAGTACGATCCGAATGTTCGGGCCGGGTTCGGTCTTTTAACAGCCGTCTGTCATTAAAAAAATAATTAAACAAAGGTTATATTTTTACCATGCACATTTAACTCATGTCAATTATTACCCTGCATTTATAGTTACCGGTAAAAAGACCAAACCGAATCCATCTGTGCGGACCGGTCATCTCTTCATCATATGAAAGGCGGTGTCCAGGTCTTCCTGCAGATCCTCCACCCAATGGTAACGGTCCTGGATATCAAAAGATAACGCCCGTTTAATCACCGGTTCAAGCGTAGAAGGTAAACCGTCCCGGTATTGCCCGGATGATATGAACCGGGCTTTTTCTTTAAGCCAGCCCTTTATGGAACGTTTATTCTCCGTCACCGGCAACCGGCCGGTGGCCGCATGATATAACAGCACCCCGATCGTATAAATATCGCTGCGGGAATCCCCCCGCTTTCCCCGGATCTGTTCCGGGGCCATGTAAAGAAAATCCCCCTGGGGCCCCAGACCGGCGGCAGCGATGGGGTCGGCCTGGCTGTCACTTGCCGCAAGCCCCATATCAATGAGACGGACCTTTTCTTCTTTGTCCAGCATCAGAATATGGGGGCGCAGATCATGGTGGACAATACCGTTGGCATGCAGGTGTGCCGTCAGGCCGCACAACTGGGAGAAGAACGGCACCAGCAATCTATGATCCAGCCGGCCTTTGCCGAGAACCGAAACCAGGCTCTGCCCGTGAATCGATTCCAGAATCAGTGCGTCATCCACCCGTTCAATCACCGTTGGCAGGCAGGGGTGAGACAGGCCTTCAAACAACTGGAACTCGGTTTCAAGACAGGCCCTGTACAATGGATTCTGCTGCACATCCGCATACCCGAGCTTAATGGAGACGGCCCGGTCACGGGATGTTGACGAACGACCGTGGTAGAGCCAGGACAGGGTCCCGGCACAGACCGGTTCGGTAACAATGTAATCCCCGATAAAATTGGGTTCCAGGTAGGCCCCTTTTTGGGCGGACCGGACATACCGGGTCAAGGAGCCCAGTGACGCATGGAGTTCGTCGATTTCATCCCCTATACCGCCCGGCCGGCTCCTCCTTTCCTTTTCAGCCACAAGGGAAAGCATTGTACCCAGCCGTTCGATGACCAGCCGCTGAAAGAGAAAATTCAACAACCATAAGAGGACACAACTGCCGAAAATTGAAACAATAAAAACAATCAGGCTTCCCTGCCATGCTCTGCGCAGGGAAGCGGAAACAGGGACGGACACTGAATTGATACCCCCCAGATCTCCGGCTTTAAACCGGAATCCGCCATCCCGGCCATATCGGTCCAGCAGGGGTTGAGGAGCATCATCCGCATTACCGTGGCAGCGGATGCAGGCGTCGGTGAAATAATCCGGAACCATTGAAATGAAAAAGGAATCCCCGTTTTTCCGGACCACACCCTGCCAGAAAGACCGTTGAGAATCTTCTCCGAACCAGTCAAACATCTTCTCTTCAAACGGATCTGCCAAGTTGAGAGGGTTATGCGGGTTGAGAGAGACCCGCCGATAGACGTAATCGGGCATGGATTCGGCAAACCGTGCCATGATCCGGGTACTGACATAGGTGGTGGACATGGCTTCGATGATAAAGGCATCCCGGCCTTTCAATTCATACATCTTCGGCCGCAGTTCTTCGTGGACATAGGAACGGATGGCCTCTGCCTCCCGGAGGATGACCTCGGACCTGGTCATGGCCTCATTCATGAGCAGGCGCCGGGTGTTCCAATAGGTAAACGCGGAGAGCAGCAGACCACCGCTGAGAAGAATAAGAGCAGACCAGAGGAAAAACCGCTTCCTGAGGTTGGGGGTTAACGCCTGTCCCTGTCTTTTGATCGCCATTGTCTTTCCTTTAAATGCCTTTTAACAGCCTTTTGCCCAATCGTTCGGGCAGACCTGCCGAATAAATGGCCTGAGCCGACTGTTCCGTATCATAGGCCACCCGGTGGTATTCAAGCCTCTGTCTGCGGCTGTCATAGATCAGATAACAGGCCCTGGGATCCTTATCCCTTGGCTGGCCGATGCTGCCGCAATTGATAATCCGCCGCCGCGAATCCGATACCGGGAATTCCGTTGTTCCGCTCACCGTATGAAGCGCCACGCGGAACAGCCCGTTTCGCGTAATTACAAGCGGGCGGTGGCTGTGCCCGATAAAGATATTCCGGAACCGGCTCGCGGCAAAACTGCGCAGGGCATGCTTTCGGTCCAGAACATACCCCCAGCCCCTAGGGCTATAAGGATCGGCATGTACGAACGTCATGTCAAAGAGATCCAGACGGTCCGGCAGTCCGCTTAAAAAGTCCCTGCTCTCCGGGGTGAGCCGGTCCATGGTCCAGAGGATGGCTTTTTTAGCCGAAGCATTCATGCCGTAGGGGGAGGTTTCCCAGAGAGCCGCCACATCATGATTTCCCACAACACACCGGCAATTTTTCAGATGCCGGATCCGTTCAACGCACTCGTTTGGAAACGGCCCATACCCCACAATGTCACCCAGACAGATATACCGGTGAACGTTTCTGTCCGCCGCATGGCTGAGTACACGCTCCAATGCGGGCAGATTCCCGTGAATATCTGAAAAGACCATCAGTCTCATGGGATCATCTCCCTATCATTGAAAGATGCCGTTTTTTCCCGGTGTCTTTGGATCAGGGCGTTGAGATCCCGGTCAATATTAAACAGGCGGAGCAAGGGACCGTATCTGGGGGTATCCGGGACTTTAAACGGACAGGTATCATCTTTTAAAAACGGTAAAACAGGCGGCGGATTATCAAGGTGAGACCGGATGCAGCGGGCCACCTTGCCCAGTTCATTCTTCAATTTCAATGAAAGGGGCAGGGATTCACGGGCATAGAGGTGATGCAATCCGGTATGGTCCCGGCCTTTGATCGCAACCATCTGCCGGGCGACACGGTGAAACCGTTCGTGGATCCGTCTCAGATGTGAAAAAACCGTCTCCCAGTCGGAGCCGGGTTTGAAAGCAGCCAAAAATTTTCCGAATTCGCATTTTTCTTCGCTGGTATCGATATCCGCTTCCGGTTGCAGCAACAGATGATAAATAAAATGGGTATGATAATAGAGATGACCGTACCACAGATCAACCAGGAGGATATCCAGTTCAATGATCTGTTCGGCGGTCAGCTGATCCGGAGACTGTCCGGCCAGCCGGGCGGCGGATAAAAAGGAGGCCGGATCCGCCGTCACAACCGGGCACGGGCTCTTCTGCTTCAATTGATTGAACAGGGAACCGCCCTGGAACACCCCTTTTTTCTTTCCGGGGGCCCCCAGCACCATCAGTTCAGCGTTCATCTCTTTGCACAGACCGGGCAGCACATCGGAGACGTCACCGCGAACCAGGCGGATTCCCGGATCGATACCGAAACGGCGCAATATCTGAACCGCCTCTTCGATCCGACCCATGAGCCGTTCTCCTTCCACCGTGATCCCATACCGCCTGAGAGGGGAATCACTCTCCTCTTCAATCACATGGACAAGTGTCACGCCAACAGGACTTAAAGAGGCCCTGCGTTTCACCTCGGCCAGGATCGTATTGTTTTCAGGGGAATCGGCTAAAGCGCAGATCAACTGGGGTGGGGTTTTCAAAGTCTGTGATCTATTTTTAAGAGACCTGTCAATCCGCGGGGATCTTTTTGGAAGTATATACTGCCAAAATGGCGGTTTTTTCCTGTTTGTCCCCGATTCCGTTACAGACAGTGTTTGCCAGGCCTTCAGGTCGTTTTGCATGTTAGTGACGGATTGATACCGGTCACCGGCATGACGGGCAATGGCACAGAGGATGATCGACTGAATTTGGGGCGGAATTTCAGGATTATGGTATCGCGGTGGAACCGGCTCATGGCGGAGACGGCGGCGGGCAACAGAGACTTTGTTTGACCGGGGCCATGGCAACCGGCCTGTGAGCATTTCATACAAGAGCATGCCCATGGAATAGATGTCACACCTGGGATCAGACCGTTCCCCCAGCAACTGTTCCGGAGAGATATACCAGGCTGTTCCCTGGGGATTTTTAAAATCAAGGGCCAGCAGATCCGGAAGTGCTGCGCAACTGGCCAAACCGAAATCAACCAGCTTGATTGAACCATCTTTAAGACAGAGAATATTCTCCGGCTTCAGGTCCAGATGAACAACGGACTGTCCATGCAGATAGCCGACCACATCACAGAGCCTGTCCATCAACGAGAGGGCCGCATCCAGGCCCAGGGGCCGATTTTCACCCACTGCCGACCGCAGGTCCTTTGCCGCCACATGCTCCATGATGATGTACTGACGGCTTCTCTGGCGATGGATGAATCGGACGATCCCGGGATGGTCCAGCATGCGGCTGATGCGGTCTTCATTCTGATAATGATACAGGAGGATGGGGTTATTCAGGATATCACCAAAGGGGACTTTCAATACAACCGTTTTGCGTGACAGCAGATCTTCAGCCAGGAATATGGCGGACATGGCCCCCTTATGCAATTGGGAACGAAGAATAAAAATATCTATGGTATCGCCAATTTCAGGAAAGGTCACTGCTAAATCTCTCTGTCCGGGTCAAGCCCGAATAATTCATTCTTTACCTGCTTTTCATAAGCCGGGCAATTGTTTCTTTTCAAGGAACCCTTAAACAAACCTGATTCTTTTTATCCTGATCCTATCACAGGCTTCAACCGCCGGGTTCCGGTTAGATCTTACCATTTGTTTGTCTTTTGGGAAAGCCGTGAAAATTCCCCAAATCCCGGGAACGGACCCCCTGCCGGTTTATTTTATTGATATCGGCCTTAAAAACTGTCTTTAACCGCTTCAGACCCGCGGCCAGTACATGATCACCCCCACACCCGCCAGTGCCAGCCCCCCGCCGATCAGATCGAACCGGTCCGGAACAATGTTCTCCACCCGCCAGCCCCAGAGTATGGACAAGGCAATGAATACACCGCCGTATGCCGCATACACCCGGCCGAAGCTGGCCGGCTGAAACGTGTGAATAACACCGTAAAACACCAGGGCCAGACTCCCCAGGGCAGCATAACCAACAGGTTTTCCCTCTCTGAGCCACAGCCAGACCAGATAACCGCCGCCAATCTCAAACAGTCCTGCCAGAATGAAATACCCCAATGATTTTATCAGAATTTCGATACCCATCTCCTGCCTCCTCTGTTCGGATCCATATTATTTGAGTCCCCTCCGATATGGCATAACGGATGTGTAAAAAAAAGAGGAAAAAATTGAACGGTTAAAAGATAAAACAGAGACGAGCCCAAACAGATCCGGGTCAGATGCCCGTCGGGTTGCCGCCGTCAAAAGATGCCGGATCTCATCCTGTTTGGCCTTTGTGGCGTTTATATCGGGGGAAGTTTCTTTTTTTAAAAATACAGAAACCGTTATAAATTTGCCGTTTCCTGCTCCGCTTGCATTTGCCGGATAAGCGCCAGTGCCTGTTGTTTATACTGGGAATGGGATGAAGCTTCTTTCAGCACTTTTTTTGCAATATCGTGTTGTCCGGCCTTTGCCGCACAAAGCCCATGCATAAACAGAGATCTTGAATCGGTTTTTTTCAATGCAAATGCTTTTGAAAAAGCCTCTGATGCCGCCTTGAACGCTTCTTCTTCATAGTGGATCCAACCTTTTAACTTCCACAGTGAATGGAATTTTGGATAAGCGGCCAGACCTTTTTTAGCCGCCTTTAAGGCCTTTTCAGGTTCACGGGCCTCCAGCCATGCTGATGTGAGCCGTTCATACAGTTTTTTATCCGGACCGTGTGCCAGCACTTTTTCATAGTGCTGGGCTGCTTTAAACGGAATCCCCTGATGGTTGTATAAGTCTGCCAGAAGAGTCTGTTCGGCAGTGGTCAGGGGGGAAAGCAGGCTGTATGCGGACAGTGCGGTGACCGCCTGCCTGTACTTCTGGGTCTGCAGGTAGAGGGTGGTGGCCAGCCTGAAAAGGTACGGCTCGGGATCGGTTTTTCCCAGCAGTCTTTCCACCGTGGCAATGGCCTGTTTTTCCTTTTTCAGTTCAATGGACAGATTGACCATGAGTTTTACCCAGTCCGGCTCAGGGTTCCCTGCCCGGCCGGAGGTCAAAAACTGCATATGTGCCAGGGCGTTTTCAGGCATTTCCGCGGAAACATGGGCCACAGCCGCATGAAAGAGCAGGCGGTGATCCTTTTTATCCATGTGTTCGTAGGCCTTTTCCATGGCAAATGCAGCCTGTTCAAATTTTTCCAGATCAAAGCAGATTTTCCCCATATTCTGCCAGGCAGGGGCATAGGCCGGACACATATCAACAGTCTTTTGATACTGCTCAAGGGCCGGGGCCAGCAGATTCTCTCCGGCCAACAGATTTGCCAGTGTATATGAGACATAGGGATGGTTTTCATCGGAATGGGCCCGGTTAAATTCAACAAGAATCGTTTTTGCCGCCGGCAGATTGTTCTCTGACATCTGCTTTTGCGCCTCTACCAGTGCGATACGCGCATTTTTGCTCAGTGTTTTTTCATCCGGACAGATATCCGAGGCAGCTGCCGATTGGATGAAAGCTGCAAAAAATATGATCAGACAAAGGGTTGTGAGCTGTTTTATAACCCGATTTGTTTTTTCCATTATTGGCCCTCCAGTTTAAAAATAATTTCAGTGGTAACCATGGTGGCAACCTGTCTTCCCATAAGCTCCCCGGGTGAATATTTCCATGCGGAGATGGCATTGATCACACTATCGTCAAAGATGTCCGGCACACTGGTGCTGAGAATGGTGATATCGGAGACATTTCCGTCTTTGTCCACCAGGAATCTGACTTTTACAACCCCCTCAAGTCCCATCCGCTTGGCGCGATAGGGGTACCGGGGAGGCGTTTTATAGGTTGGTACGGGAATCGTATCAACCTGATTTTGATCCATGATGGCATCAAAGTCAGGCATAGCCTGAGCGGGGAGATCCGGCTCCTTGGCCGGGGCGGCTATCACGGGAATCCCCCCGGTGAGCCGCTGATCAATATCAAGGTCCATGGCAGGCATATTCAGTTTCAGCTGTTTGCTTACCGGCTTGTTCTGACGGTTGATCTTGTGAATCTTTTCCGGTTCTTTTTTGGGCGGGGGCTCTTTTTTGGGCGGCGGTTCTTTTTTCTTGGGCTGGGGCGGTTCAGGTTTGATCCGGATGAAATTGACCACGTTCAGGCTTTCAATATCACTTTTACCGGTTTCCATGATAATCAGACCGGGCAGAGAGAAGAACAACAAACCGTTAATGATGAGGGCACCCAAAAAGCCCTGAACCAGATAGGATTTTGCCAGCGGAGATTTCATTATTCTTTACCGGTCTGTTTGGATGCGGCAAGACTCACCCGCTTGGCACCGGCCAGGCGGCACTGGTCCATGACCTGTATGACCAGCCCGGTGTAACTGACTTTATCCGCAACAATGACCACGGATCCTTCGGGATTTTCCGCAAGCGCCCTTGTGATATGGGACCTCAGGCTTCGCAGATCAATTTTTTTACCGTCAAAGTGCAGGGTCCCGTCTTTGGAAATCCCCACCAGGATATTTCCGTTTTCAGTCAACGTGGCCGTGGATGCGGTCGGTCTCTGGACATCGATACCCGTCTCCCGGACAAAACTGGTGGTCACCATAAAAAAAATCAGCAGTAAAAAGACAAGATCAATCAGGGGAGACATGTTGATGCCCATTTCCTTGCCTCGCATCCTGACCGAGCTTCTGACATTTATCATTTCAAACTCCTTTTCAACACCATAACCGCCGTTTCCAGGCGATTTTTAGCCCGGGTGGACAGACGGTACAGAAAAACGCTCATAAAAATCCCGGGGATCGACACCAGAAGACCGCTCTGGGTCGTAACCAGCGCCTCTGAAATTCCACCGGCCATGGCCCGGGCATTGCCCGTACCAAAGAGGGTAATCACATCAAAGGTCGTGATCATGCCCGTAACCGTTCCAAGAAGGCCGAACAGCGGAGAGACCGCCGCCAGGACGGCAATGGTTGCCAGGAACCGGTTCAGTTTGGAAAAAAGTGGCATGGCACATTCATCAATAATCCGCTTGTCCGCCACAGGGTCATGGAGCCTGCGGGTCATAACCTGATGAACAAGAAATGCGATAATTCCCTTATATGATCCGGGCATTTGGTCCTGATCCAGTATCCGGGTCAATTGATGAAGCTCAATATCTTTTTTTCCAAGCCTGAAAAAAAAGAGGAACCGGTCAAGGATCAAGGTCCACATAACGCAGGAGCAGAGGATCAGGGGAACCATGATCAGCCCGCCCTGGCTCAGGTAATGGTAGATCTCGTTTAACATACCCATCTGCATTTATCTTCACGGTAGATCGTATTGGTTAACGCCACAGCCTTCTCTTCCATATCACCGATTACATGTTCCACACGGCGGCATAAAAAAGTGTATAAAAGCATAATGGGAATGGCGACCCCAAGCCCCATCATGGTGGTCACAAGCGCGGTGGAAATCCCGCCGGACATCATCCGCGGATCTCCGGTGCCGTAAAGGGTAATCACATGAAAGGTGGAAATCATTCCTGTAACGGTTCCCAAAAGCCCGATCAGCGGCGCAATGGCCCCCATGATATTAAGGGCGGGAAGAAACCGCTCAAGCCGGGGCAGCTCTTTTAAAATCGACTCCTGAAGAATGCTTTCAAGGGTTTCCCGGCCTTCGGACCGGGCGGCAAGACCGGCCCGCAATACATTGTAAACCGGAATTTTTTTATGGCCGACCATGGCATCGCAATCATCCCACAGTCCTTTGGCCGCCAATTCATTCACTTCTCCCATGACCTTGTCCGTATTGGCGTGGACCCGCCCCAGGAAAATCGTTCGTTCAATACCGATAAATGCGGCAAAAAGCCCCAGGGCAAGAATGGGCCAGACCAGTATTCCCCCTCTTTTGACCTGGTCGGTAAAACTCTGTTTGTGAGTAATCTGACGCAAAGCCCCGCCTCTTGAAATGTCGATGGCCACGGAATCAGACATCCCGCCCATATATTGATTGATATTCTTTCGGATATGGCGGGAAGGCAGTGCGGACAGGGCGTACAACCGTTTACTTTCCGGGGAGTAATTTAAAAAGCCTGTTGTCTCCCCGAGTCTGTAGGCGGCTGTAAACCCCCCGAGAATCAACACCTCCCCTTGAACGGTTTCACCGGTGTCTGAAACAAAGGGCATGGTTTTTAATTCAATGCCGCCGGTAAAGGTGCTTTCTTCCAGAAAAAGGGTTGAGAGAGCGGCCATGTCATCAATACCCGAGAACCGGCTGGTATCCAGAATGGGAGCCAGACGGTCAATTCGGCCGGGATCAGCAGCCGTATAAATGGACGCGGTAAGAATGGCCTTGAGATTCCCCGCAGCCACCCGCACCGCACCGGACAATTCATCCAGCTCGGTCTGGTCCTGCGCAGCCTGGTTTACCATTTCCTTATTTTGGGCACTCAGATCGGTGATCCGTTGATTGATTATTTCAATTCTTTCCTTTAATTGCCTGTTTTCCGCATCAATCCCTTCGATGGTCCGGGTAATGGCAGCCCTGTCGCGGGCAATTGCCTGCCGGCTTTCCCGGTCCCGCTCAAGACTTAACGCCAATTCCTTTCTGGCTTCCACAGCGGCTTTACGCATATCTTCCGCATGAACCGAAGAGATAAAACAGATCGATATCAGCAGTGTGAATAGGACTTTTTTCATGGTTGTACAATCCTTCCCAGGGGGAGTTTAACAATTTCAACACTTCGTTCCAATTTTGCCATGGACACGGCATTTGCCACATCCGTATTCACATCTTTCGGCAAAGGGAGCCATTGCTGTTCCGCCTTGTCAAAATATCCTGATTTTCTCCGGTCAAGGGTCTGGCAAAAGAGCGATATCCGCCCCAGCCTAAGCACATCCGCCAATACGGATCTGCCCTCAAACATGATGGTTTGCCGGGTTGCCTCCACCGTTGTCCCATACTCGGTTTCGATCTGTAGGGCTTCAAAAATCCGTCTGAATTTTTCAGCCGAAGACTCCGTGGTATCCACCATCATCTCTTTGAGCGAGGCGATTCTGGCCTGACGTTCAGCGGTTAAAAACGGCAAATCCTGTTCAATATGGGCCTCAAGCTTTACCAAAACAGAATCCAAAAAAGTGGACAGCTCATTCCGGATCCGCTCCGTCTCCACCTGCTTGCGCTTGTTTTCAGTATATTTCTTCTCTTCAAGACGCTGAAGGAGCGTCAGTTTTTCCAGTTGTCTCTCCAGTTGTTTTTTCTCATTCTCAAGCCGGGTAAGCCGAGCTGAAAGTTCGACGGACTCATCACTCCATTCAGAGGCTCTTTTTTGAATTCCCTTTTCCACATCCATGGTCCGGGATATGTTTTCTCTGACGGCACGGCTTGTCGCTTCATTATCCTGAGCAATTGAGACCGGCAGAAAGACCAGCCACACAAAGCCCGTTATAATAAAAAAGGTGAATCCTCTTTTTTTTTGATTGTACACTAAAACAGCCTCCTTATTTTTCACGCATCAACGGTGATATTTCATTGACATATTGGGCATTGATGTTCTTCAAAAAAAATCTATACATTATAATTTTTTACATTTCAACTAAATTTTAAATTCCTAACAAAAACCACTAGCCTGCTTCATATAAATAAAAAACAATAACTATTTGCCGTAACACGACAAATGTTATGCAAAAAAAACACAAGCTATAAAAAAAGGATCAAACGGTAAATATAAGAAACGGAAAAAGACTCGACCTTATTTTCTGGGGTATGCCTTATTTTTTAAAAACAGACTTGCAAGATCCGGCGGCATGGGTTTTGAAAAATAATATCCCTGGGCGTTTTCACAGGACAAGCGGTTTAAGATCCTGATTTGCTCACGGGTTTCCACACCTTCTGCCACGGTTGATAATCCCAGACTTTTGGAAAGAGAGAGAATCGACTTGACGATCTCAAAACTATCCCCTTTCTTTTCAATGGATCCGATGAATGACCGGTCAATCTTTATCTGGTCAATGGGAAACTGCTGTAAATAGGCCAGGGAAGAGTAACCGGTTCCGAAATCATCAATGGAAAGAATAAAGCCGCGTTCTTTTAAGGTGTCAAGTGCCCGGACAGCCCGGGACGAATGCTCCATCAAAAGGGACTCTGTAAATTCAAGTTTGATATCCTTGGGGGCCAGGGAAAATCGTTTCAGGATACCCGTCAACCGGTCTACAAATCCTTTTTGCAAAAAT
Source organism: Desulfobacula sp. (assembly GCA_028280105.1). Taxonomy (GTDB): domain Bacteria; phylum Desulfobacterota; class Desulfobacteria; order Desulfobacterales; family Desulfobacteraceae; genus Desulfobacula. The sequence goes on from JANQML010000049.1 coordinate 13,686, forward strand.
TGCCTGATGGAGATATTGATGCTCATGGACAGACGGCCTGCATACCATTCTTTCCAGGTGGCCAGAGTAAGGCAGGCCTGCTCAATAATCCATTCGCCCATGGGAAATATGAGCCCGTTCTCTTCTGCAATGGGAATGAACTGATCCGGAGAAACCAGACCGCGCCGGGGGTGCATCCACCGGACAAGGGCCTCAAATCCTTCAATCTCCCCTCCAGGAAGATGAAAAATCGGTTGAAAATATAAGATCAGCTCTTCTTTTTCAACGGCTTTTTTCAGTTCGTTTTCAATGGTTATTGAAGCCATGAGGGTTTCGTGCATTTTCGGGGTAAAAAACTTGAACTGGGCCTTGCCCGAATCTTTTGCATGGTACATGGCCAGATCGGCATCCCGGAGCAGATGATTGGCATTTTCATAGGATTCGGTCTCAATAACAATACCGATACTTGCCGACACGCTGACCTCCTGGTTCTGGACGATAAACCGGGACTCAGCCGCTTCGGCAATCCGGGCGGCAATGATGGAAATTTTCTCCCGGGATTCTATGTCCGGCAGCAGGATGGCGAATTCATCTCCCCCCAGCCTGGCAAGGGTATCTTTGGTGCGAAGGCATTCCTTTATTTTTGCTGAAACCAGTTGCAGCAATTCATCCCCGGCCTGGTGGCCCAGGCTGTCATTCACACTTTTAAACCGGTCCAGATCAATCAGGAGTACGGCAAATTTGAACCCGGTTCCATTTTTCCGGTTTTCCAATGCCATATCAAGGCGTTCACTGAACAAAAGACGGTTTGGTATTCCGGTCAGAGAATCGTGGTAAGCCTGGTGCTTTAATTTCTCCTCAAACAATTTTCTTTGGGAAATATTCTCATAAAAAACAAAGACGCCCTGGACTTGATTATCCACCTTCACCGGGTAGGCCAGTGCGGAAATCGGAATCTCGAACCCGTTTTTGTGCAGACATCGGATCTCAACCGAAACCGTTTCACCATTCTGGGCATTTTTAAGCAGCATCTCATAGTTGGAACGAAACAGGTCTTCAACGGGAAAACCGGGAAACCGTTTATTTAAAATATCACTGACAGAGTAACCAAGGAGTTTGGAAAAACTTTTATTGGTGCGGATAATCCGGTTATCCCTCCCCACCAGAACAATACCATAGGGAGAATTCATGAACAATTCCCTGAAATAGACCTCATGCTTGTGCGCGGCAGCCTTTTTATACACCAGATCTTCGGAAATTTTAGAGAGCCGCTCTTTTTCATGTTTCAGTTCCCGGCGTGAACTCGTCACTTCAGACGCTTTCTCTTCGACCAGGCGGGTCAGGTGGTCTTTATACCTTTTTAATTCAAGCTGAGATTTGATCCGGGCCAGGGTGATTGACGGATTCACCGGTTTACGGATATAATCCACCGCACCGACCTGAAATCCAAAGGCCTCATCCCGGTCTTCGATTTTGGCGGTAACAAAAATAATCGGGATTTGCCGGGTCTGCCGTTCTGATTTTAATTCTCTGGCCACCTCATACCCGTCCATTTCCGGCATCATGATATCCAGCAGAATCAGATCCGGGGGAGTGTCGGATTTTGCAATTTCAATGGCCATCGGTCCGTTTACCGCCACGCTGATATCATATTCTTCCATGAGGATCGCACCCAGGACATCAATATTGGCCGGGGTATCATCAACAATCAGTATCCGTTCATTTGATCGGGTCAAGTTTTCCTGGTGCATCTATCATCTCCGGGATTCAGGGTATCGTTCGTTAACGGTTGCTCAACCGGATCCTGTTATCCAGCCGTTCAAACGTTCGGCGGGCCTGTTGAAAATCAAATCGTCTGGTTTGGGATGCCAGAGTCCGGGCCTCGGGTTCAAACTCGGTTCCGGCCAGGTGCTCCAAAACATTCCGGGAAAAATCTTTTGCCTTCAAACTGTGTTCGTTTAAAAGGGTGTTTAAAGTTTTCATCATTGAAACGGCCCGGTTCAATGATGTTGTATCCAGGGTTACATCGGATGTCACATCGGAAACTTTTGCTTCAGAGGATCTTGATTCATTGATACTGTCACCGGTTTTAAAGATGACTTCAAACTCACGTGTTACCCTAGCCAGAGCAGAAACCAAACCGGGATGATCCGGGTAAAAATTGGCCTGCATCGTTTTTAAAACCGCTTCCAGTTCCGCCAGGCTGTCTCCCAGCCCGACGGCTGACAGATTCCGGCTGGTTCCCTTGAGCTGATGGACCAGGGGTAACAGCGTCTCAACCTGCCCCTGTTCCGCCAGGCTGCGCAGATCCGCCGGAACGGTTCGATTCTGCTGTGCAAATTCAACGATTAAATCCTTTAATAAGGAAAGGTTGCCTCCAAACCGGGAAGCCGCTTCCCGGACGGCCACCCCGGGCAAATCATCCCATTGGCACTCGTCAGGTTGAACAGCCGGCTCTCTCC
>JANQML010000060.1 GCA_028280105.1 Desulfobacula sp.
GGCCAAGGAACAGACATTCGTCACTATCGGAACCGGCGGTGTCACCGGTGTTTACTATCCCACCGGCGGTGCCATTGCCCGCCTGGTTAATAAGGGCAGAAAAGTCCATGGTGTCCGTGCGTCTGTTGAGAGTACCGGCGGGTCCGTATATAACCTGAACGCCATCGCCGCCGGTGAGCTTGATATGGGGGTTGCCCAGTCTGACTGGCAGTACCATGCATATCACGGCACCAGTAAATTTGCCGACAAAGGTCCCAATAAGGAATTAAGAGCGGTTTTCAGCGTTCACCCCGAACCGTTTACCGTTGTTGCCAGAAAAGATTCCGGTATTAAAAATTTCATGGACCTAAAAGGGAAACGGGTAAACATTGGAAATCCGGGCTCCGGACAGCGTGGTACACTGGAAGTTTTGATGAAAGAACTGGGATGGACCAAAGCGGATTTCAAACTGGCCTCAGAACTGAAAGCTGCAGAGCAGTCCAAAGCACTCTGCGACAATAAAATTGATGCAATGGTCTATGCGGTCGGGCATCCGAACGGATCCATCAAAGAAGCCGCCACCTCGTGTGATTCCGTTATTGTCACTGTGGACGGACCTGTTGTGGATAAACTGGTTGCAGAAGCCGATTATTACAGAACGGCGGTCGTCCCTGCCGGTATGTACCGCGGAACAGATACCGACACCAAAACCTTTGGTGTGGCTGCCACCTTTGTTTCTTCCACCAATACGTCTGAAGATGTGATCTACCACATTGTAAAAGCTGTTTTTGAAAACTTTGATCAATTCAAAAAACTTCACCCGGCATTTGCCAATCTGAAAAAAGAAGAGATGATCAAAGACGGCCTTTCCGCACCCCTCCATGACGGAGCAAAAAAATACTATAAAGAAGCAGGTTTGCTCTAACTTTTCTGTTTGGAATCGGTTTGATGAATCGGTTTGATTAACCGGATAGAGTGGGCAGTGTTTTAAAACCGCCCGCTCTATCCTGCTTTTTTATTTTTGTTAACCCTTAATTTTTGCTGGAGGAATCGCCATAATGACCCAAGCGAATGAACACGCAGTGGACCAGGATGCGCTGCAAGAGATGATTGCCGAGGCAGATACCGGAGCACGAAACCCCGTCGGCACGATTCCAAAGAAATTTCTTTTTTATATCCCATTGGCCTGGACCCTGTTTCAGTTATGGTATGCATCGCCATTGCCGTTTATTTTTAACATCCTGGTATTCAACTCCACGGAAGCCAGATCCATTCACCTGGCTTTTGCCATGTTTTTAGCCTATACGGCCTATCCGACATTCAAATCCTCTCCCAGGGATTATATTCCTGTCCAGGACTGGATCACCGCATTGGTAGCGTCCTTCTGTGCAGGCTACCTCTTTCTCTTTTATGCCGCCTTGGCAGAACGCCCGGGTGCTCCCACGACCTTTGACCTCATCGTGTCGGTCATCGGGCTGATACTCCTGCTTGAGGCCACCCGAAGGGCCCTGGGGCCGCCTTTGATGGTCGTGGCCTCTGTTTTTATCATCTACACATTTGCAGGCCCTTACATGCCGGATGTCATCGCCCACAAAGGGGCCAGTATTGTCAAGGGAATGTCCCATTACTGGCTCACCACAGAGGGGGTGTACGGGGTCGCCCTGGGGGTGTCCACGGGCATGGTCTTCATGTTTGTATTGTTCGGCTCCCTGCTGGAGTCGGCCGGGGCCGGCAACTATTTTATCCGGACGGCCTTTGCCGGACTGGGTCACATGAGAGGGGGGCCTGCCAAGGCTGCGGTTGTTTCATCGGGCATGACCGGCCTGGTCTCCGGATCATCCATTGCCAACGTCGTCACCAC
>JANQML010000070.1 GCA_028280105.1 Desulfobacula sp.
ATTTTTATCAAACGGACTTAACGGTGCATCTGCCTTGAATCTATGGGTTGTGAACGGCATATGATCCGGTAACCGGTAGCCGGAAAATTCACTGTTTCGGATTCCCACTTGGTTGGAAAGCGCCTGACCGGTGAAAAAACCAAAATTGGTTGTGCCCGCGTATACACGCTCGCCATTGGCAATCACTTCCATATCAAAATCCTGAATGATCATCCCTCCGGCCTTGGACAGATCCGTCATCCGGGTTCTGATGGTCAGGGTACCGCTTTTTCTGTTGATTGGTTTGATAAAGTGCGCTCTGCCGCCAAGGTTTCTGAAATGCAGCCTGTCAGGGCTTTGCAGTGCAGAACCGGAATAGGCAGCCAGCCAACCGCAGGGCTGCAACGCAATTTCCAGCAGGATGCAGAACGGAAGGGTGTCGGAACGGTTGGCGGAGAAATACCACTCGTTTTCAGGTAGATCATACTGGGCCTCAACCCAGCCGCCGGGTGCCATTTCCCATTGAGGGTGATCTGCGGAAACCACCCGGTCCATGAAAAAATAGGGAGGCCGGGGCAGCCTTGCGATCTCCCGATCCCGGTCAAAAATTTTATACGGTTCTCCAAACGCATCTGATGGATTTCCCTGGGCAAAGGCAAGAATGGATTCCCTTGAAAACAGAGGTCCATTTTTAAATTTTTCACTCAAAGAAGGATCGGTGACAGCTTCAAATCCGGTGATGCTGGCCACAACCACATCCTCTTCATTTAAAAACGTAAAATATCCCTTGATTCGGTTTTTTGTCTTTTCGTTTGCAGTGAAGAGAATCCGAACATCACCGGTTGAATCCGGGAATGACGAGTAGAGCCTAAGGTTTGCCAGAAAACTTGGCAGACAGGCTTGTCCGCGTTCTTCAACCGACCATAAAATTGCAGCCTGGAATGCTGCATCCAGCATCATGGGCTCGATGGTCCATTTTGAAATAGACCCGGAATCTATCCATTGATCCGGTGAAGGAGACCGTTTGGTTACCACCTCTATTCCGGTTTCCGAATATCCGTTTATTGCGATGATACTCTGCATGGGTTTGCCGTGAAACAGGCAAGTTTCATAGGCCTTTTCAACATCAACCGGATAGGGTTTCAATGACATGAACGCTGCCTCTGATAAAACAGGCGGTTTGGGCAGCCGGTCATTGAGCAGGATGGAGCAGGTTGAATGGATAAATTGGTGTCCATTTTCATTTTCCGATGATATTGACCCGGATGCAGTGTACCCTGTTTTATCCGATTGGCATTTTCCCAGATGGATTGCAAGCTCGATTTCGTCGTTTCTGGTAACAATCCCTTTTAACAGGCGCATATTATCCATGCCGGTAAAAATCAATCCGGGATTATTTTTTACCGCAGCATGGGCATGATATTCCATTAAAAGGGCAAAGGGAACCACAGGCTCATTGTCGATTTTGTGGGCGTCTAAAACCGGAAAAGATACCGGGCCACAAACCAGAGACATTGCTTTGGACAGTTTCCGGGGCTTTGTTTTTGAGACCGGTGACAGATGACCGCCGATAACCACCTCAGGGTCTGCCTGCCGGGTATCGCCCATTTCTATAATTAATTGCCGGGCACCTGCTTTCAGCGGTATGAGATCAACACCCCGCCGCATAAACTCTTTTTGCAGGGAAGCATCCACCATTCCGCCCTCCCATGGCCCCCAGTTGATGGATAGGGTTGTCATCCGGGGGTGATCGTATGCCAATTGCCGGGCCCACTTGTTCAGGGCTTCGTTTGCCATGGCATAGTCGGACTGACCCTGGTTGCCGGTTCTGGCGGCAATGGAAGAGAACAGGATCAGATATTTGAGCGAATTATTCCGGGTGGCTGATAAAATGGCATTCAACCCCTCTATTTTTGTACCCAGAACTCTGGAACAGGCAACCGGATCTTTATCCAAAATGAATTTATCGTCTTTGACCCCTGCACCGTGAATAATTGTTGTAACCGGTTTGAATTCTTTTTCAATCATTTTAAAGACGGTTTTGACTTCATTCCCGTCTCTGATGTCTGCACGGATATACCGGACAATGGAGCCGTGGTCTTCCATTGATTTGATATTCTGCCTGATCTCCCGGTCGGATAGAATGGTTTGATAGACCCGTTCAATCTCCGTCGGTTTGGGACGCCTGCCTTCAAAACCATGGGAGAGTATGGCTTTTTTTAACGATCCGGGATCATCTATCCCTTTGGCCCATTCCGGTTCTGCAGATATGTCGGACCGGCCCATGAGAATCAGGGTGGGAGAGAATCGCTGGGCAAGCTCGATGGCACAGGCAGCGGTTACCCCTTTTGCCCCGCCAGTGATAACGATTACATCATCGCGCCCTAAGTCGATTTCTCCTGTTTCGGCCTCCTGATTCACAAGAGTGGGTATGTTGCAGCTGTCTCCGTCAAGTCCCATTTCCACGGCACCCTGGGTCATCATCAGGGCTGTCGCCGCTTCGATATTTTTAAGGCATTCTTCTTTTGATCCGGGAAGATCCAGAGCCCGGCACAGGACATCCTTGAATTCAATGGCAGCGGTTTTAATTAACCCTGCAATCCCTCCGTAAACAGGATTACACCCGATAGCGGTGTTTGAAAAACCAAATCCGCCGCCCAGAAAGGAGATGCCGGTTAAAAAGGCCCCTTTCTGATCGGCTGATTCCATTAAATATCCGGCATTTTGTTTAACCAGCATTAGAGAGGATTTCAAAAAATAAAGCGCATTCTCCAGACCGGATGTGTCATTCCAAACATCCGGAATCAGAACAATACCGGCGGCATCCGGCAAGTCCGGAATCGTATCATCACCGAGGCTGATCAGCTCGGCATTGATATCCGACCGGAGAAACTCGTGCTGGAATGCTTCGGCTATTCCAACGGAATCCCGGGTAATATATACTTTTTTACCCGGTGGCAGATCAATCCTGGCGCCATTGTAAAACCGGATTTGGTTGGTGGGAAAAACCTCCAGACAGACTTTTTGACGGATCAGTGGCTGAACGCTCTGCTTTGAACCGGTTTTTTCATCATCTGCAGTTTTTTTTTCCCGGGATTGAGAACCGGGTAAAGAGATGTTTAAATCCGGTTCAGATCCTGGATTTTTTTTTTTAGCCTCAGGTCCGGTGTCCTGGGGGGCTGGTTCCAGATGGTTAACGATTTCTTTGATCGTCTTTAATCCGGCGATCTCATCCGAGGAGACGGACTGAATATGGTCCAGTTCCTGCTCAAGTTTGGACAATATCTCCACCCGTTTGATGGAATCAATCCCCAGATCGGATTCCAGGTTCATCTCCGGTTCCAGCATTTCCACGGGAAAGCCTGTCAGTTCACTGATTGTGTTGAACAGAATATTCGCCACCGTGGTGGATGGGGCCTTGTTTATATCGTCTCCATCTGCAGGAGGTGCCGGCTGGGTTGTTTTGGATGATGCTTCGACCTCTGAAACGGATTCAGGGATGGATGATACGGTCTGATCATCAATTGTCCGGCAAATGTCGTTCAGGGTTCGGACGGTGCCGATGGTTTCCGTTGTCAGACCGTCACAGTTGGGGAGCTGTTTTTCAAGTTCTGATACAATTTCAACTTTTTTAATGGAGTCAATCCCCAGATCGGATTCAATATCCATATCCGGTTCAAGCATTTCAACCGGAAAACCGGTCAGGGTGCTGACAATATCAAACAAAATCTCTTCCGTTTTACCGGAGCCTTTGGTGGCGTCTGTTTCCGGCCGGTTGGGCGCGTCTTCCCGGTTGGTATGTGCACTGGCAATCGAATCGTGGGCATGCGCCTTATTTTTTTCAGAAGAGGTATACGGTTCCGGAGGTACTGCAGAAAAATTTTGTTCAGACACCTGATTTCCATGAACAGTTGGTGCTGCAGCCTTTGAAGCGGATGGTGGCTCAGGTGTTACTGAAGAAGGCATATGATCTGTCGTGGGAAAATGTTGCTGTAACCCATGCCCGCTTGTACCCGGATATGCCAATGCCTGAGTATGAGTCAGCATATTGGCAAGCGTGCTGCTCGCCTGGGCCTGGGTTTCAAGGAATTTTTCATGGGTCCGGGCCGTCTGAATCTGAAGCTGCTGCATGGCCTCAAGGCCTTTTTGAACCATTTTCATGGCTTCATATGCATGCGGTGTAGCAGGGGGATGATTATTTACAGGGGGGTGATGCTGAGACGTCATATCAGATCCTTTTCGGCCGGTTAAGCGGTTTTGCGTTCGGCTGTCGGTTGTTTTTATATCAGTAAAAGCAGGCTGCTCCTGTGTTGGCCGGACCCCCGCAGAATGTGATGGCGGGTGTTTCTCGGTTTTAACGGTTTTGTCTGAAATTTGATCCGTAACCGGGCTGACCGGCTGGGGTGAAGACTTGGGCCGGGTACACGGGTTTTTCGGTTTTGGATTCGCACCTGTCAGGGGGATTCTCATCTTTTTTTGTTCCGGCAGATCTGTTTTGTCTTCCCATTGGGAGAGATCAACCGGAAATCCTTTGGCAGCCAGCCGGCACAGTACCAGGGCAAGATCTTCAGGACCGGATTTTTTACCGCAGGATGCATCCATGGCAATCAACGTACAATCGGTTTGACTTAATATCGATTTTGCCAAACCGGTTAATACGGTTTTCGGGCCGACTTCAATAAAGGTGGTGATCCCTTTTTTGATCATGGTTTTAATATTGTCGACAAACCGGACCGGATTGGCCAGTTGGTTTCCCAACAATTGTTTGATCTGATCCGATTTTTTAGGGTAACAACCGCCATTGGTATTGGAGAGAACATCAACCGATGTTGCTGCAATTGTTTTTGATTTGAGATCGTTTATAAACGGGTGTACGGCATTTTCGACCCGTTTGCTGTGAAACGCGGCAGCTACCGGCAATTGAACCGCCCGAATCTTTTGTTTCCGGCAGATCTTTCTGGCTTTTAAAATTTCCGGGGTAGCACCGGACAAGACGCCCTGGTTCGGGCTGTTCCTGTTGGCCAGGACCAGATCCAGTTTTTCGTTTTTAATGAGCGCGTCGATCTCTTCCAGCGGTGCCTGGACAGCAAGCATGCTGCCCGGGTCGTCATCCCGGTTGCCGGCCCGGGCCATGTATCTGCCCCTTGAAACGGCCAAAGAGATAAATGACGTATCATCCAGCCAGCCCGCCGAATAGAGTGCGCTCAGTTCACCAAAACTGTGTCCGCAGGTCATTTGCGGGGCAATGTTGAATCTCTTGAGAATTTTATCCATAGCCATGGAAACGGCACCGATAGACGGCTGGGCAATATCGGTTTTTCGCAGGGTTTCCTCTGACTCTTTTTTGCTTTGAACGTGGTCGGGCAGCGGAAAAATAAAATCCTGGAACCGGGCACCTTTTTCATAGTCCCCCTCTTTTGAAAAGATAGCCGCTGCCTGGTTCATCGTTTCAAGGGCTTCCGGAAATAAGGTGATCAGTTCTTTTCCCATGCCGGTATACTGGCTTCCCTGGCCGGGAAACAAGAAGCCGATTTTGGGGTTTTTATTTGGGGTCGAGCCGACAAAGACAGCCTCTTTTGAGCACTCATCGGTCATGCACTCAATGGCATTGTCCAGCACCTCGTTAATCTCCTGACCCTTTTTGTAAACCAGGGCCAGCCGGAAGGGGGCTGCCGGTTGAAAGTTCTGTCTTGATTTATGGGCATGAAATGCAATCAGTTGATGGATTTCCGGTTCATCTTTACCGGCGTTGACCAGGGATCTGAACGTCTCCACGGATTTGATCACTTCGGTTTTAAGATGGGATGAAAACGCAATGATTTGTGTGGAGCCGTCCCAGGAAACGTGATCTTTATCCGGTGTATATTCTTCAAGAACGGCATGAAAATTACTGCCGCCAAATCCAAAGGCACTGATGCCCGATCGTCTGGGTGCCTGAGCCACCCAGGGTTTGGTTTGATGATTCAAATAAAACGGCGACGGGTTGATATCCAGTTCCGGATCCGGCTCTTCTGCTTTTAATGTGCCGGGAATGGCCTTATTATAAAGGGCAAGTGCCGTTTTTATAATACCGGCGGCACCAGCCGCCGCCTTGGTGTGGCCGATCATGGATTTTACCGAACCAATGGCGATCCGGTTCTTTTCAGGTGCATGTTCAAAGCATTGCTTCAGAGCCGTGAATTCAACCTTGTCACCCACCCGGGTACCGGTGCCGTGGGCTTCGATTAAATGGACCGAAGCCGGATCAACATCGGCTTCGGCATAGGCTTCTTTCAACGCTTTGACCTGACCTCTGGCCTCCGGTGCATAAACGGCAGAGGTCCTGCCGTCGCTTGAGGTGCCGATTCCTTTTATCACGGCATATATGCGGTCGTTATCTTTTTGAGCGTCATCGAGCCGTTTTAGAACCAGCATGCCGATCCCTTCACCCAGAACGGTTCCGTCCGCGTCTTTTGAAAAAGGCCTGGCATCGCTTGTATGGGAAAGCACTCCGGTTTTTGAAAAACACATGTGCATAAAAATGTCGTTTAAGGTATCCACCCCACCGGTGATGGAGATGTCACATTTTCCCTGGTTCAGCTCCATTGCTGCCGTATGGATTGCAGAAAGGGAGCTTGCGCAGGCGGCATCCGACACCGAGTTGGTTCCGGACAGATTCAGCCGGTTGGCGATCCTGCCGGCAACCACATTTCCCAGAAGGCCGGGAAATGAATTTTCCTGCCATTGGACGTAGTCTCCGCTGATCCGTTCAAGGACCTCCTTGCTTTTTTCCGTATCAATGCCGGAGTCTTCCAAGGCCTTTTTCCAGATGGGGTGCCCCAATCTTGCCCCCAGCGGGATGACCAGTTCCTGGGTTCCGGTCACACCAAGGATCACATTGACTTTTTTTTCTTTCAGCATGGGATGATGAACCGGATAACCCGCGTCTTCAAGTGCCATCCGGGCCACTTCCAGGCCCAGAAGCTGGGATGTATCCGTGGCTTCAAGATTGTTGGGCGGAATACCGTATGCCAGCGGATCAAAGGTGATTGCAGGAAGAAATCCCCCCCTGGTGCAATAGGTATGATCCGGTGTGCCCGGATCTTTGTCAAAATAATCCTTTAGTTTCCAATGGGTATCTGCCGGAATATCCTGGATCGCATCCTGATTGTTAAAAATCAGATGCCAGTATTCCTTTAGATTTCGAGATTGGGGGAAGATACACCCCATACCAATGATTGCGATATGATGCATGCTGCTTGACCGGCTCATGTGTATATTTCAGGTCTGTTTCCTTAAGAGATTATGCTGTAATCGTTACAGATGATCCAAAAATCTGAATCATTTGAAAAACTTCAGTTTCATTCAGTGCACTATACTAGTATCGGGTAATTCAAATCATTTACCCGGCACCGATTTGACAAAAGTTTTACACAAATATCCCGAATATTAGACAATGATGATTAGAACAACATCAGGCTTCTGGATGGCTGTCTTTTTTTATGCAAAGATACAGGCCTTGAGCTCTGCCATGGGAAGGGGACGCAGAAAGTTTGTATCGGTCGGCAGGGGGATGCCCTGGGCATTCAGGATGGATGCCCGGGTGCTGATACTGGCCCCCACCATCAGATTGAGGGCGACTTCCGCTGTCTTTCGATTTTCAGCGCTTTCAAGAAAACTGCCCTTTACCCACTGGTTAAAGGCACCGATGGCGGGCCCGCACCAGATCTGATAGTCCATTTTTCTGTCAGCGGTCCCGTGGATCGCCCATTTAGAGGACAGCCCCAGGTAGGATCTGAACACCAGAGCCATTTTATGTCTGGGATCGTTCTGAGCTTTTTCAATTTCACGGGTATTGCCGTTTTTTAAAAAGAATTCTTTAGTAGATGCCCAGGCCTGACTAAAACTTGCCTGTAAAAATTTGGTTTCGATTTCCTGCCTGGATTTAAGATCAATATCGTCAAACCGGTTGTGGTTGATGTAATATTTATACAATTTTTCAGCCCGGACCGGAAACATGGTCCCCCGTTTCAGCACCTGGACCCTGGCCCCGAACTCAAACATGTCGGCCGCAGGTGCCATGGCGACATCGGCCTGCTGGGCCTGACAGAGCATCTGTTTGACATCATCGCAGATACCGGCCTCGACACAGGACTGATTCACGGAACCGGTTAAGATATAGGCAGCCCCCATACCGAATGCGGCGGCAGCGGACTGGGGGGTTGCAATACCCCCTGCCAGCCCTACACATAAAGGCTCCGGGTATCTGTATTTTTCCATGAATTCATTTTTAAGTGCAATCATGGTGGGAAGCAGGGCCAGGGCAGGGCGGTTGTCTGTATGCCCTCCGGAATCGGCTTCCGCCGTGAGATCATGGGCCATTGGAACCTCCCGGGAGAGTTCAGCCTCCTGGTGAGAAATCAGTCCTTTTTCCACCAGTGCGTTGACCAGTTTTTCAGGAGGGGGAGAGAAAAATTGCCGGGCGATTTCAACCCGGGATACCTTGGCAATAATCCGGTTGGGAACAATGATCTTTCCGGAGGATTCCCGGAAGACTCCCTTCACCCGATAATAGACCAGCGGAAGTGTCATGCGCATGAATGCCGCGGCGCTGATCAGGCGGATATTGTGTTTTAGATAGAGTTCTACCGTTGCCATTTCATGGTCCGGGTCTGCCAGGGAATGAATCAGGTTGAATCCAAAGGTCCGGTGACCCAGGGTGGTTTTCAAGTCAACGATGTTCTGTTCAATCCGGTCAATGGTAAGGCCGCCTGCACCAAAAACGCCTAACATACCGTTTTCGGTCATTGTTTTTACCATTTCAGCCGATGTAATTCCGTTGGCCATGGCACCGGCCACATAATTATAGGTCAACGCGTGCCGGTTTTTAAAAGAGTCATCTCCCAGGTTTTCCGGGGGCAGAGCCGGGGCAAATGCGCTAATGCCGGGTGAAGACTGATTCTGAACCGAAGAAGAGAGAAGATGGATATCTGTGGAAATAAAATCGATCCGGTCTTTATTTTGAACCGCGAAAACAGGTTTGTTAACCTGCATGAGCCTGTCTCTTAACTGATCTATGTTTTTCATCTCTTCTTATTTTCCATACTAAATATCACGCAAAAAATCAGGGTTGTCGTTTTTAAAGCAGCCCTATCTATTACCATAAAAAGAATTTAGGAATCAACAGTGAACAACCCTGATCCACCATACGGTAACACCTGCTGAGTTGCCTGCGGTCGTTTCTCCCTTGCAAAAATCAACTTGATAATTAAAGGGTTTGGCAACTCGTCAGGACCTTGGATGATATTTCTGGTGCATCCGGGCCAGATAGTCTTTTGAAATATGGGTGTAGATCTGTGTGGTGGAAATATCTGAGTGGCCGAGCATGGTCTGGACGGATCTTAGATCTGCACCGCCTTCGAGAAGGTGGGTGGCAAATGAATGGCGCAGGGTATGGGGGGTTATGTTGTAGGAAAGATTGGCCATGCCGGCATATTTTTTTATGATTTTCCAAAACGATTGCCGGGTCATGGGTTTTCCGGCCCGGGCAACGAACAGGTAAGAAGATGACAGGTTCTTCATCAGGAACGGCCGTCCTTGTTCCAGCCAATCCATTGTTGCGGCACGGGCTTTGGACCCAAAAGGCACAATCCGTTCTTTGGACCCTTTTCCGAAAACCCGCACAAATCCGGCTGACGAATTCACATCCTGTAATTGGAGACGGATGAGCTCTGATACTCTTAAACCGGCACCATACATGATTTCCATCATGGCCGAATTTCTCATCTCTCTCGGTTTTCTTGTATCCGGGACGGCGAGCAAAGCCTCTACCTCTTTAACGGTCATTATTTTTGGCAGGGATAATCCTGTTTTGGGAATATCGATATGCTTCACCGGATTCGTAGATACCTTTTTTTCACTGATCAGGTACCGGTATAATCCGCGGACGGAAATGAGGTGCCGGGCTCTAGATTTTCCGGACAATCCCTTTCTGGATAAATGGACCATCCATGCCAAAACAACGGCCGTGTCGACGTCATCAAGATCTGAAATCTTATTTTTTTCAAGAAAAGTCAGGTACTGGGCCAGGTCTGCCGAGTAGGAGACGAGACTGTTTTTTGACAATCCTTTTTCAATAATCAGGTAATCCAGGTATTGCTGGGTGAGATCATCCATTGTTCAACCGATCTATAAAAGGATTTCCGACGTACATCTGAAACCGATGGTGTTTGATGTAAATCCGGGTTTAAATAAGGCTCTTGAGCTGATGCTGACAGTATCTTTTGCATTCCAGGCTGCCCCTTTGGCAATAGCGTACAGGGTATCCCGGCTGATATCAATGGGCGGGATCTGGGTATCGGATGTCCACTCCATGACATTGCCCAGCATATCACAGATATTGAAACCGTTGGCAAAAGAGTCAAACCGGTCCACCTCACAGGTGTCTGCAAATCCGCTTTGTTCAATATTCAATGCCTTGGGGTTCAATTCATCTCCCCAGGGATATTTGTACCCCAGGTCGGTTCGTGCCGCCGCCTCCCACTCCGATTCAGTGGGCAACCGTCTTCCGATCCAGGATGAAAACGCCACCGCATCTTCGACACTGACCTGAACCACGGGGTGATTTCTTTTTCCGTGCAGGTTGGATCCAGGGCCGTGGGGCTGGAACCAGCAGGCTGCTTTGACATTTTTTGATCCGGCATTTTTATTCCAAACAGACCCATTCTCGGTTTTTTGAAAATTTGATGAATACACCCTTCCGAATCCAAGCTTTTCAGCCGTTGTGACATACCCGGTTTCATCCACGAATATCTCAAACAAGGTATTGGTCACCGGGTAGATGCCGATGTAGACCTTTGGCATGTGGAATTGCTGCAGCTCAAGGCTGGATTTAATGGATTTTTTAGATCCGATGGTATAATACCCGTCCGGTACCAGGGTATATTTATTGTATTTTTTTTCTCTTTCTCCCAATGCTTCATCAAAATGTTCGGCCAGTTCTTTTTTGGCCCGAAACTCTTCCAATGCCTTGAGTTCTTCTTCACTCAGCTCATCGATTTCTTCGAGATCTTCATCCTCATCCAGTTCGATCTCTTCGATATCCGTGTCATCATCGATTTCAATCTCTTCCAGCTCATCGTCGATCTCTTCAAGGTCATCCACCTCCTCAATGACGTCATCCTCGTCGATTTCCTCGATTTCAGCATCCTCGTCCACCTCAATCTCTTCGAGCTCTTCATCCTCTCCCAGCTCGATCTCTTCAATCTCCTGGTCATCGTCGATTTCAATCTCTTCCAGCTCATCGTCGATCTCTTCAAGGTCATCTACCTCCTCAATGGCGTCATCCTCGTCGATTTCTTCGATTTCAGCGTCCTCGTCCACCTCAATCTCTTCGAGCTCTTCATCCTCATCCAGCTCGATCTCTTCAATCTCCTGGTCGTCGTCGATTTCGATTTCTTCCAGGTCTCCGTCGATCTCTTCGAGGTCGTCCACTTCTTCAATGACGTCATCCTCGTCGATTTCTTCGATTTCAGCGTCCTCATCCACTTCAATCTCTTCGAGCTCTTCATCCTCATCCAGCTCGATCTCTTCAATCTCCTGGTCATCATCGATTTCAATCTCTTCCAGGTCCCCGTCGATATCTTCAAGGTCATCCACCTCCTCAATGGCGTCATCCTCTTCGATTTCCTCGATTTCAGCGTCCTCATCCACTTCAATCTCTTCGAGATCTCCGTCTTCATCAGGCAGCCCACCTTCTGAAATCTGGTTTAAAATCTTTCTGATATGGCTGACAATGTCTTTGGCGTCAATGTCTGTGCCATCTGTTTCGTAAGTGTCCAGGAATTCCGTAACCGCTTTGAGAAGGCTGGTGGCCTGATCAAGATCAATATCCCCGGTTTTAACGGCATCGGTAAAGGAACTGAGAAGATCGTTTTTCGCCTCTTCGGTCATATCAAAGACATTGGTGTCGGAGATAATGATATTCTCCGGGTTCTTCTCTTTTTTCGCCAGTTTTTTAAGGTCGGCATTGATGGAGGATTTAATCGATGAAAAATTTCTGCGTTTCGCCTTCAGTTTTGAAGGACTGTCGCCAATGTCCCAGATGAGACGGATTAACGTTTCAGTGTCAACCTCAAGAACAGACTGGATGGATGCGTCGGATACATAATGTTGACGAATGGCTTGAATGGCTTTATACTTAACCGAATCATGACGATATTTCAGATTGTTTATTGCCTGATCGATGCCGTTAAGTGAGATGGATATATTCGCCAAATCTTTAAAAGCCTCCTGTCTGAGGTTTCATATTGACTGGCATTATGGTATATTCCAGGGAATATTTCAATGTGCCGTTTACAATTCGCGCACGTATGGACATTACGCTGCAATCATTAATTGTATCTCTGCTTAATAAGAGATGCGGCCTTTAGTATAGTGGTATAGGGATTGAAATTTTCGATAATTGTGTTAAAGATGAACCTTTCCAAGTAGCAGATTGTTACTTTATATGAATGAGATTAACCATAGTTATGTCGTGTGCCAATGAGTAAAATAATAACAATCGCCGGCCAGAAAGGCGGGACAGGCAAGAGTGTCACGGCTGTTAATCTTGCCGCTTCATTTGCAATCTATGAAAAAAAAACACTGCTGATCGACTGTGATCCCCAGGGATGTTCTACGATGTGGTCGGGTATTTCAGGTCTGGAATACACCCGTGATATCGCTTCGGTTTTTTCGGCAAAGGCGCGGTTCACGGATGTGATTGTTAAAACGGAATTCAATTTTTTGGATGTGATACCGTCCGGATTTAATCTCTTTTCGGCAGCCTTAAAGTTGTCAAAAAAACGGGACAATGAAAAAATTTTAGGGCTGTTTTTAAAAGATGTTGAAGATGATTACGAATACGTGATCATTGATACCCCGTCTTCGTATGGTTTTTTAAGTCTTTCCGCAATGACGGCGGCCCAGTGGCTGATGGTCTGTATGACACCGGATCAGAACTCGATCCATGACTTTCAATGCCTGTTAAAAACAATAAAGTATATTCGCACCGCCCATCAGACGCGCTTAAAATTGTCCGGTGTCCTGTTTAACCGATGTGAAAATAACGATCAGATTCATTCTTTTTTGGATAATCAGGGGTTAACCGATCTTGAAAAATTGGTCCTTCATACCTTTATTCCAAATGATGATGCTATCGGTAAGTCCATTGCCTTAAGTGTGCCGGTTGCCCTGCACGATGTAAAAAGCCCGGCTGCCCAGGCATATCTGAATGCGGCGGAAGAAATGCATTATTTTTTTAATTAAAGAGAGGTGTGATGAAGTTAACCAATCCGGAAACCATCCAGGAAAGCGAAAAAGAATTTATAGATACCATTAATGCGGAATTGGACTGGGAAGCCATTGAAAAAATGCTTCTTGAAAAACACAGCTTCACTCTCCAGGAAGAAATTGATTATAAAGACGGTGATTTGATCGTCTATAAAGATGACATCGCATATAAATTTGAGTTTGAAATCAAGGTTCCGCTGTCTGTCATTTTTAACCGGGAAGGGGACTGTCTTGAAATCTCAACGGTCAGGGACGATTTTGACGATGAGACCGGGGATGACGATGAAACCCGGGATGAACCGGAGAATACAGATGTTACTGGTGAACCGGATGTTCCTGATGAATCGGGTTCGGCCCGGATGGAAGCGCAAGGCGACGAATCTTCCGGGGCCGAGTCTTTGGATGAAACCGGCCGGGAACCGGAAACCCGTTCGTCCGAAGATCCGCCTTTCCCGCAAAATGAGAGCAAGGTGGCTCAAATGGCATCCAATATCGCCGACATGATTTCAGAGATAAACCAGCCGTAAAATAAATCAGGGAGATGAATAATGGATACAGATGTGAATCTAAATTCGGACCTAGCTCCGTCGTTTGTAAGAGATCAGCTGGATGAAATTCTTGCCCATGAGATTATCGAATTACTGGATGTGGATACCAGTTCGGCCATGATGTCGGTAAATCTGGCAAGCCTTTCCTGTATTACCCTGATTGTTGAAAGAGAAAGAGAGATCAAGCAATACGCGGAATCTCCTCCGGAAAGATATACCAAAGACAGATTTATCAGCGAATTGGTTGATATTGGTTTGGAAAAGGACGATGTGCTTTTAAAAACGGTTGATTCCGTCATAAAAAAAGGATATGTCAGCCAGGATTCAAAGGGAGAATTAAAGGCTGAAATGCCGTCATTTATGATGGTGGGGTTTTTAGACAACATGTTTCCGGGTATGCCGGGTATGAATCTGGTGGCATTTGTCCTTCAGATGAATGAAGAGGTGAATTCGGGCCGGAAAAGCCTGGAGCTGGCAAAAAGCAGTTTTACCGCTACCTTGAAAAGCCGCGGCGTCTCGGTAACCGAGGATAAAGCCGAGCAGAAGGCCACGGAAATTATCTCCGGAACCGTGGCCACCTCCAGCCAGGCCAAAGAGATATCTAAAAAATTAAAGACAAACAATTTAAACCGGCTCTCCAAGCTGATTAAGAAAAGAAAAAAACGCTCCATTGATTCTCCCCAGCTAAAGATCAAAGATCTGTTTGACAAGGGACCGTCCAAAGAAGAGATAGAAGCCCAAAAAGAAGAATTGAAAAAGGCGGAGGAAGCCGCTGCAAAGGCAGCGGAACTTGCCGAACAACTGGCCCAAAAAGAGGCGGCCATAAAAGAAGCTGAGGACGCGGCAAAAGAGGCGGCCCGGCAGCTTCAGGAAATAGAGGAGAGAGAAAAACAGCTCGAAGCCGCCCGTGAAGAGGCGCTTAAAGCCGAGCAAAAGGCATCGGAACTGGCTGAAAAAGAGGCCATGATGGCGGAAAGGGAAGCCCGTCTCAAGGCAATGGAGGAACGGCTTAAACAGGAAGAGGCGGAAAAGAAAAAAAAGGAAGAAGAACGCCAAAAGATTCAACAGGCAGAAGAAGAAAAAGAGAAAAAATCCAAAGACGACGATGATATCGAGTCCCGGATTGCCGCGCTTGAAAATGAACTGAGCATGCCCTGCCCGCTTTGCAGGGATGGGGAAGTTGTCAGTAAGACAACGGAAAAGGGAAAAGCGTTTTTTTCCTGTACCCGGGACGACTGCCGGTTTGTTTCCTGGGATAAGCCGTATCACTTTGACTGCCCCCTGTGTAAAAATCCGTTTTTAACCGAAACCACAGCTTCCAATGGCACAAAGGGATTAAAATGCCCCAGGGCCTCCTGTGCATATACCCAGGATAACCTGATTGACCCAAAACAGAACATGGCCCAGACAGCAGCGGCTGCCGCACCCAAAAAGAAGAAAAAGCTGGTCCGGAGAGTGAAGAGACGTTGATGCAGATTTCGTTTATTGACAAAAGACTTGAAGCCATTTATGAAAAAGTCCTTAATAACTCCCGTCTTTGCAAACAGGACGGGATTGATATTTATGGCACCCCTGATTTGATCGGGCTGGGGCGTATTGCCGATCATGTCCGCCGGACCCGGCATGGAAAAAAAGCATTTTACATCTATAACCAGCATTTGAATTACACCAATGTGTGTAAAAATCAATGCCGGTTCTGTGCCTATGCAAAGGAAGGCGGTGAAAAAGAGGCCTATGCCTGGTCAATGGAAGAGATCGAAAAGAGGCTGCTTGACCGTATTGAAGAGCCCGTGAATGAGCTTCACATCGTCGGCGGCCTGAACCGGGATCTCCCATTTGATTATTTTATCGATCTGCTTAAAACAGTGAAACGGGTCCGGCCGAAAGCCACGATTAAAGCCTTTACCTGTGTGGAGATTGACTATCTCTCCCATGTATCCGGATTAAGCATTGACCAGACCATTGATCAATTAAAACAGGCCGGTCTGGAGATGATGCCCGGGGGCGGTGCTGAGATTCTGAATTCAAGGATTCATGATGAACTGTTCCCGGACAAAATCGGTCATGAGCGCTGGGTTGAAATTGTTAAGGCGGTCCACCGGTCCGGTATCAAAACCAATGCCACGATGCTCTACGGTCATATCGAAACCCCGGAAGAGCGGGTGGACCATCTGATCCGGCTCAGAGAGATACAGGATGATACACACGGATTTACCGCATTTATCCCCCTGGCATTTCATTCAAAAAATACAGAGCTGTCCCATCTGCCGCCCACAACAGCGGTGGATGATTTAAAAAATATTGCTACAGCCCGGTTGATGCTGGATAATTTCGAGCATATCAAGGCCTATTGGGTGATGATCGGAGAGCCGCTGGCCCAGGTGGCTTTAAATTTCGGGGCAGATGACCTTGACGGTACTATTATTGAAGAGCGGATTACCCATACTGCAGGGGCCCGTTCTGCCAAGGGGCTGACAACGGATCAGATGGAGACGATGATCAAAGCGGCAGGGTTTGAACCGGTGGAGCGCGACTCGTTTTACCACCCCGTGACTAAATAAAATCAACCGGGAACCATTAAAACCCTTTAACACCCCCCATGGAAGGCAAACGGGCTGAAAGAGAAGATGTTAAAACAGATACAGAGAGTGGTAGATAAAGTAAAAGAGAATCAGCGGATTGATGTTGATGAAGGGATGCTGCTGTTAAAGGAGGCTGATTTTTTAATCCTGGCCGATCTGGCCAACCAAATCCGGTTCAACCGGCATCCAGACGAAAGGGTTACCTATGTGGTGGATCGGAATATCAACTATACCGATGTCTGTGTTTCCGAATGCCGGTTCTGTGCTTTTTACAAATCTGTGGACCAAAAGGAGAAAGGATATGTGATCTCCAAACAGGAACTGTCGGATAAAATTCAGGAAACCCTTGATCTGGGGGGCACCCAGATTCTATTGCAGGGCGGCATGAACCCGGACCTGGATTTGGATTATTATATTGACCTGCTGCAGTTCATTACACAGAGATTTGAGATCCATGTTCACGGATTTTCCCCGCCTGAGATCGGTTTTATTGCCCGAAACGCGGCCCTTTCCGTTGCCGAAACCATATCTGTCCTGAAAGATGCGGGCCTGGCCTCCATCCCGGGCGGGGGGGCTGAAATCTTATGTGACAGTGTCAGGAAAAAAGTCTCTCCCAATAAATGCGGGGCTTCTCAATGGCTGGACGTCATGCGCCAGGCCCATCTGCAGGGAATGAGATCCAGTGCCACCATGATGTTCGGTCATCTTGAAACCGATATCCATATCTTACAGCACATGGAGAAAATAAGAGCCCTTCAGGATGAAACCCGGGGATTTACCGCCTTTATTCCCTGGACATTTCAACCGGACAACACAGCGATTTCCGTGGCCAAAACCACCAGTGCCCAATATTTGCGGGTACTGGCCTTAAGCCGGATTTTTCTGGACAATATCGATAATATCCAGGCGTCATGGGTAACCCAGGGGGATAAGATTGCCCAGACC
>JANQML010000023.1 GCA_028280105.1 Desulfobacula sp.
TCATGAGAATGTGCCCAGCTTCGGGGATTGGGGATGGTTCCTTGCCTGGCACCCAGAGATCAATTCGGAAAAGGCCAGGGACCGGATCGAACAGATGTCGTTCCCGGTTGAAACCCGGTTTCTCACTCCGGATGTGTTCAAAAGACAGCTCATCTTTGGAAAAAATGAACTGGTCAGTCAGAACACAGAGATCAACACCCTTTTAAACCCGGTTCTCTTATCCCTTTACAACCACGAATCCTGGCTCCTGGATTGATTTTTTCAATCCGCCTCTATATATAAAGATATGGAAGAAAAAATTAAGGCATATCTCAACAATTATCTTGATTCTTTAGATCCGCACATCCGTGCCGAATACACGTCATTTGGTTCCGGATACTTTTGCGCGGATGAAAAAAATGCAAATATCTGCTCGGATCTGATAAGACAGGGCAAAAAAACAGCCACATGCGGCCTGAAAAAATGGTATGAGAGTGAAGCTACCAAAGATCCCTATCCTGAGATCGGCCGCCTGGAAGTGGTGACCGACTGGTACGGAAATCCCACGTCCATCATTAAAACCGTCGATTTATGTGAAAAAAGATTCAATGAGGTCACGGCTGATTTTGCCGCCCTGGAAGGGGAGGGTGATCTGTCACTGGAGTGGTGGCAAAAGATTCACAGGGAATACTTTTCCAACGCGTGTATGAAATTAGGGATAAGGTTTTCTGAAGAGATAATGCTTGTACTGGAAAAATTTGTTGTGGTTTACAGGTAATTGACACTTTTCAAAAAGAAAGGGTTAAAATGAAAACACGGGTAAATTTTTGCCCGCCGGAAAAAGAGATCGAGTTGCTGGAAAAAAAGCTGCTTCAGCACAATCACCGTGAAATCGGGCCCTATGAATATGATCATTTCATAATCAAATCACTGGACGACTCCGGTTCGATGACTGCCGGTATTCATTGCCGGACAGGCGGGGGATGGCTTTACATTGAAAGCCTATGGGTGGATGAAGATCTCAGAGGACGGGGCATGGGGAAGCAACTGCTGGATCAGGCCGAAGAGATCGCTATTCAAAAAAACTGCACCGGTGCTTACCTCTATACCTATAGCTTCCAGAGCCCCGGATTTTATGAAAAAAACGGATACGGGGTATTTGGTACCCTTGAGCATTTTTGTGAGAAGCATTCTAAGCTGTATATGAAAAAGAGACTGGTCTGATCTGTCATTAAGCGCGGAGTGACATACCAACCATCTAAAAAAAAGGATGAATCATGAAATCGATCAAAATAGCGTGTTTTCTGTTTATTTGTTCTATTATCTTTACGGTTTCCGTCTTTGCCAAATCACCGGTCTGGAAAATCAGCAAAGATGGAAATCACCTGTTTCTGGGCGGAACCATCCATCTGCTGACACAATCCGATTATCCGCTGCCCGGTGCCTTTGAAACCGCCTATGAAAACGCTGTTATCCTGGTTTTGGAAACAGATCTAAAAGCGCTTGAAACACCGGAATTTCAACAGGCTCTCATTCAAAATTCAATCTATAAAGACGGTCAAACGATTCTGGATTACCTGGAACCGGAGACGATTCAACGCCTTGAAACCCACCTGGCCGACAGAGGGATACCGATGGAGCAGATAAAAAATTTAAAGCCCGGAATGCTTTCGGTGATGCTTTCCGTGGTTGAACTGCAGCGGCTGGGTCTGATGGGAACCGGGGTGGATGAGTATTTCAATACAAAGGCAGTGGACGAAAAAAAACAGACCCTTCACTTGGAGACCGTCTATCAACAATTGGAGTTCCTTTCAAAAATGGGGAAAGGCAATGAAAACAATTTCATTCAGTACACATTAAACGATTTAAAAGATCTGCCCCGATTGTTCGAATCCATGAAAAAGGCATGGAGAACCGGAGATCTGGCCCGGTTGAAAAAAACAGCCCTGGATCCGTGGAAGGATCGTTTTCCACGGATTTACCATTCACTCCTGGTTGAGCGAAATAGGAACTGGATACCCCGGATCGAAGCGATGATAAACACAAAAGAGATTGAACTCATCCTTTTCGGTGCCCTCCATCTGGTTGGAGAAGACGGTATTCTCAAGCAATTGGAAGAACGCGGCTACACCATTGAGAACCAGTAAGAGAGGATAGGGAAACGAGTCAGAAAAATCGGAGCCAGTGTGACAACCGTCGTGAGAACGGCTTGCATCACCCCTGATTTTTAACGCCATCCATATGACATTTTTCCGGAGCCCTTTATGATGGAAGCCTATCTTAAATCTTCAGAGATAATCGACTGGCGGCACCCGGCGGTTCTGGCCAAGGCCGGGGAATTGTCGGCCGGCAAACAATGTCAAACCGAAATTGCCAAGGCCTGTTTTGAGTGGGTCAGAGACCATATCCGGCATATTGGCGATCACAACATCCAGACCGTGTCCTGTTCCGCTTCAGAGGTGGTCGGCTCCGGCTCCGGTATCTGTTATGCCAAGAGCCATCTGCTGGCAGCCTTGCTCAGAGCCAATGTCATTCCCGCAGGATTCTGTTACCAGCGGCTGAGCAAAGACGGTAACGGCGCACCCTATTGCCTGCACGGCCTGAATGCCGTTTTTTTACCGGAAACAGGCTGGTACCGGGTTGATCCCAGGGGTAACCGGGACGGTATCAATGCCCGGTTTGACCCGCCCGTCGAATATCCGGCATTTTCCATTCAATTAAAAGGTGAAACTGATTTTCATCAGATCCTGTCCGATCCCCTGCCCGTTGTCATAACCGCTTTGAAAAAATGGAAAAACAAGAATGACCTCTGGAATAATATGCCGGATTCAAAACAAATTTAAAGACGCCAACCACGAATAAGGAGATTCAGAATGAACAAGCAGTATGCGATTGCGGCACTCTGTGTGCCGGTTTTTTTATTCCATCTTTCCTCTTCGGCTCTATCTGCATCGCCATCGCCTTATGCCACGCTTTATCAGGAAATCTGCCGGATTGTGACGGCCAACTTCTATGATCCGGTGATGATTGAACGGGATTTTCCCGACATTGAGAAGACATACCGGGCAAAAATAGATGCAGTATCAAACAGGCATGAATTTTCAGCCCTGATAAACGGGATGCTGGCCCGGCTCAACACCTCCCATACCTATTATTTAACTCCGTCAGACTATGAGTATTATCACCTGGGTGCAATATTCTCCCAAATTCCCGAGATTGGAAAGATCTTCGGCAATCAGACAGTTCAGTACCCCACTGTCGGGATCATTACCCGAAAGATCGACAGCAAGGATTTCATCGCAACCGTTCTGGCCGGCAGTACCGCGGAAAAGGCCGGATTGCAGATGGGTGACGAGATTATTTCCGTGGGAGGGGCGCCCTATTCTCCAATCCGGTCGATTGAAAACCATGTCGGAAAAGATGTCCTGTTCAGCATCCGGAGAATCCGGAATGGACCACCAATGAAAATAGCGGTTCGCCCGGTTTTAATCAACCCGAAAAAAGAGATGCTCGACGCGCAAAAGGCCAGCATCCGGATTATGGAACAGAAAGGGAAAAAAATCGGATATATTCATATCTACTCCTATGCCGGTAAAGAATATCACGATGAACTGGTTTCAGCGATCACCTGGGGAAAACTGAGAGAAGCGGATGGACTTATCATTGACCTGCGTTACGGCTTGGGAGGGGCCAGCCCGGGATACTTGAACATTTTCAACCCGGATATACCGGTTCTCCGGATGATCGACCGGGAAGGGAAAAAAGAGATATTTGATTCACAATGGCGCAAACCGGCCGTCTATATAACCAACAATGCCACGAGAAGTGGAAAGGAACTGGTGGTTTTTGGTGCTAAAAAATATAACTATGCAACGGTTATCGGAGAGAAAACCGCCGGTGCCACCACGGCCGGCAGGCTCTATCCGCTGTCAAATAACGATTTGATCTATCTGGCGGTAAAAGGTTCGGAAATTGACGGTGTCGACCTGGAGGGCGTGGGTGTTTCCCCGGATATTGACGTCCCGTTCGATATCCGGTATTGCCGGGGCCGGGATATCCAGCTGGAAAAATCAATGGATTATCTTCTTAACATTCTGTAAAAGGAAAACATATGACCGTGTCCCTCAAGTCGTTTTAGACACAAACGGTTCCGGCACAGGGCTCACTTTTTTTTTAGTATAGTCATAAAAGACGCCTCCTGTTTTTGCCTCCAGCACCAGGGCACCGGTTTTGGAATTCGTAACCCGGTAAAAAAAATCACAGCCATAGGTGTTGAATTCAGCCACCGTAACCTGAATGGTCAGGCAGTCCCCTAAAAAGGAGGGCGACTTATAAATAACGGCCAGATCGGAGACCAGAAGGGATTGTCCGTCAATATCCGCTTCACCGGCATAACCAAGGAATCTCAAAAACCGGAACCTTGCCTCATGAAGCATTGATATGAATCTATCATGGCCCACATGCATGCCAAAATTAATGTCTGAAATCCTCACCTTCATCTCTGTTTCAAATTGATAGTCAACCGGCATTTCGATTTTCAGTCGGGCCATAATCCGTCCTTTCTCCTTATTCTGATTCCACCCATAGGTAATTTCCACCCCTCCCGGAATTGATTCATATATGGTTTTCTCTCCTGAATCAAGCCAGTCAAAGATTCTTTTTCAGCCTCTCCCCTTTGTCCAGGCCGGAACAACCGGATATCCCGGTTCAACCCGCATGACCGATACTGAGTGCCAGCAGAAACTGTCCGGTATAATAAACCGGCAGGCCGATCAGCCGGTTGATATAGGCGTTTTTTACAAACTGATTCCGGGCCACAAAGAGATCGGACAGATAAAATAAAACGGCCCCGGAGAGAATCAGATATCGCCCCTGAACCGTCACCCCGGTATTGAAAAAAACAGCGCCGGCCCCGGCCACCATCCCCGTTATCACGACGATGTAGGCAATCACGGGGAGCATCATTGATCCGAGTGTCGGCTTTAACCATTGGAATGCGAGAACTCCGCAAATAATAAAAAAAGCCATTAAAAGAGAGGCCTGAATTGAAAACCGGGCGTAGAGGGAAAAGGCCGCCAGATAGGCCAGGTGTGCGGACAAAAAGGCAACAAGACCCAGCAGGAACATCTTTTTGGGCGATGTGAATATGAGGCAGACATCTCCGATCAAACTCAATATCAAACCGATCAAAACCGCATATGCATAGACCGGATTCAGCGGATCCTGAATATATCCGGTAATCACAAACAAAAGAGAGAGAACCGGCTTTGTCACCAATAGGCCAATTATATTCGGCTGCTTTGAAAAGTAGAGCAGGCCGGTTAAAAGGACAATCGCGGCAGGAAAGATCATCGCCATGGAAACAACCTCCTTTGGACAGGGTTGAAAAAACGATCTCCCCCGACATACACCATCCGGCAAAAACCTGCCATGAAAATTTGATATACAGATCTCATTTCCCTGTCCATTTAAGAGGCCATGTGTTATGAGATTGAACCAAACGGATTCAATTAAACCCTTTGCAGGAAAACTAAAGATGAAAACAACCGGATTGAAAATAGCGCATCTGTTTTCAATGGCACTTATCCGGGATATCCGTTAATGCCGCTTGAAAAAACAGGATAAAACAAATCCCATTTTCATAGACAGGAGAAGAGAATGAACATCGTATTATTACAGGGCAGTGCCCGTAAAAAAGGCAACACTGCCAGAGTTCTGGGCTGGGTGGAAGAGGAGCTGGTCTCCCTCGGCCATAATGTGGAATCCGTTTACCTGGCCGATAAAAACCTGAACGGATGCCTGGGGTGTGCCAAATGTAAATCATGCACAGATTCCGTCGGGTGTATCCAAAAAGATGATGTGACAGATATTTTGGGTAAAATGGTCACCGCCCAGGCCGTTGTCTTTGCCTCCCCCTTATATTTCTGGGGGGTTACCGCCCAGTTGAAGGCAATCATCGACCGGACGTACAGCCTGTACACCCAATACCACCAGCCTGATCACGCCTCTTTAGTCGAAGGTCAGCGCCAGGCGCTTCTGGTGACCGGCGGCGGCCAGTGGGATAACAATGCAGCTGAAACCTTTATCGCCTTTTCCAGGCTCCAAAAGCCCCATAAATCCATCCATGTCGGAGAACTCTTCATCGGCGGATGCACCACACCCGCCGATATGGATGATTCCATTCAAAGCCAGGCAAAGGCGTTTGCCGTAAAAGTGGCGGGATAGATAAAGAGACGGCGGAACTCAGGGCCGGCATTGATTCGTTATGCCTTCTTTCCACCCATCAAAAACAGGAAGAGGAGGGTTACCGATCCCATGATCAGGGTTCCGCAGGGAAAAGAAAAGCTAAGGCTTAAGTAATCCATGGCCAGCCCGGCCGCCATGGAGCCTGTCAGCATCCCCAGGCTGTGTGCCACCGTCATAATGGACATCACCGACCCCATGGCCTTTTTCTCCTCTCCTTTTATCATGGCAAAGGCCATAATCGCCGGCATGGAAATACCCCCGCCCACCCCGAATACACACACGGCCAGCACCAGATCTGAAAACTGACCGGCATAGAAAGGCAAAAGCATTCCCAGGGTCGAACATATGCCGCCGGCAACCACCATCTTTTTTTTATCAACCCGGTCCGCCAGATACCCCATGGGCAGATGAAGTGCACCGGATACAAAGACCCCCAGCATGACAAGCAGCCCGATCAGAGAGCCGGGAAGCCCGAATTCGATGTCGGCAAAAATCGGTATAAAGCACCAGATAATACTGATACAGGACGTATAGGCATATCGGAATATAAAAATCAGGACCAGTTCCCGGTCTTTGATCAGATCGGACCAGGGAAGAGGCGTCTCTTTTTCCTGTCGGTTCTTTTCCGCAGATACCTGCGGCAGAAAGACCAGGCAGAGCAAAAAACCGACGGCTGAAAGCGCGCCCATGCAGATGAATGCGGCATCAAGCGACCATATCTCCTTGATGCTCCCACCCATGAGCGGGCCGATACTCAGACTTAAAAACATGGACAGATTGAACAGGCCCATGGCATAGCCTTCGGATCCTTCCGGCGTGATTTCACCGACATAGGCCTGGACAACCGGCATAATCATGGCCGATGCCGCCCCCTGAATAAACCGAAGAACGATCAGAGATTCCACGGTTTCAGAGAAGACAAATAAGAGAGAAATAAGCGTGTAGGCAAACAGACCGATGATGATAAAGGGCTTTCGCCCCCGATAATCGGACAGGCGGCCGAATAGCGGCAAAAGAAAGGTTCTTGAAATGGAAAACGAACCGAAAATCATGCCCACATAGATACCGGAGGCCCCCAGATCGTTGGCATAAACCGGGAGCAGCGGAACCACGATTCCCACTCCTGTTACCGTGGAAAAAATGGCGAAAAAAAGCGTGACAAAAACCCCTTTCTGATCCGTTGGAATCATCCCCCTGCCGTCATTTTTCAACCGGGCATAGAGCCGGGAGGCCGGTTCCCTGATCGAATAGAATAGATCAGCCATCAGCGGTTTCTTTCACGTCTTTTCTCCAATCGCATCCATATCAGCAGATACACTCTTCAACATGATCCACGAACCGGCTCCGAATGGAGAACTCCCCCTTGCGGTAGTTGGCATGGGTCAGGTAGAGGAATCGTTCCGCCCGGGTCATGGCCACGTACATCAGCCGGCGTTCCTCAAACAGGGCTTTGTCCCCGGCATCAATGGACCGCCAATGGGGAAAGAGCCGCTCTTCCAGGCCCACGACAAATACGGTGTCGTACTCCAGTCCCTTTGCAGAGTGTATAGTCAACAAAGAGACACCGGTTGAGTCCATATCGTCTTCCTCTTCTTTGTCCTCCTTTATCAATGCCGCTTCCTCCAGGTATTCAAGCATATCATTCTTGGCCCGGGCCGTGTGAATCAGCTGCTCGACATTCTCTTTTTTGGTGACAAACTCTGCCTTTGTCTTGGCTTTTTTCTCCAGATACCCATAGTAGTCTGTTTGCGAAATCACTTCGTCCATGGCCCGTGCCGGCGGCATCTCTCTGATTGAATCCAGGATCTCAATCACCCGGCTCAGACTCTCATGAACTTTTTGGGTCAGCACCCTGTCCGTTATCATGATACGGGCGGCATCCTGCAAACTGTCCCCCTGCGTACGGATATCCGCCATCTTTTTAATCATGGCAGGTCCCAGACCCCGCTTCGGGGTGTTAACGATCCGCTCGAACGAGACATCGTCATTGGGAAAGAATGCCGCACTTAAATAGGAGTTGATATCCAGGATCTCCATGCGCTCAAAAAACCCCTGGGATCCCATGAGCCGGTAGGGAATCCGATACTGCCTGAAAATCTTTTCAAAGGGAAGGGAACAGAATTTGGTCCGGTAGACAACCGCCATCCTGTCATAGGGAATCCCCTGGCCCGCCCGGTTGAGCCCTTTGATCCGGCGTGCCACCCACTCGGCCTCCTGGGTGTCTGACATAAAATCATAGATTTCAACCACCCCGCCCTTTTTATGGGAAAAGCATTTCTTATCCATTTTGTCCGGATTGTAATCTATCAGATCATTGGCCGCCTGGACAATCTCATCGGCAGACCGGTAGTTTTCTTCCAGCCGGAATATCTTTGAATTCCTGTATTTCCGGGGAAAATCCAGAAAATGGTTCACGTTGGAGCCCCGGAACCCATAGACCGCCTGCCAGTCATCCCCCACACAGAAAAGGTTTTGATGGCCGCCCAAAAGCAGGTTCGTCAAATCTTCCTGGATATTATTGGTATCCTGGTATTCATCCACAAGGATATAGGAAAAATAATCCTGATAATATTCCCGGACCTCTTTGTACGTTCTGAGCAAATCCCGTGTCTTTAAAAGAATATTATCAAAATCGACCACATTCATCTCTTTGAGCCGCTCTTCATACTGGTCAAAAATCCCGTCCACCTTAATGCCCAAAAAACCGGGATGCATCTCAAAGTAAGCCTCCGGGTTACCGTGATTTTTAGCCCTTGAAATCCAGGACAACAGCTTGCCTGCATGTTTTTTATCAATACTGTTTTTCACGCACAGCTCTTTGAGCAGTTTTTCCTGGCTGTAAGTGGTGAAGACCTGAAGCGGGGGAATGTATCCCATTTTCTCACAATGTTTTTTAAGTATCATCAAACAGGCAGAATGATAGGTCCTGACCCATTGAAACCGGGACAGGTCCAATCCGGTCATTTCAATGAGCCGGGTTTTCATCTCTTCGGCAGCCTTGTTGGTAAAGGTAATGGCCAGAATCCGCCTGGGATCGTGTCCCAATTTGATCAGATGGGTAAACTTGGCTGTCAGGGTCCGGGTTTTGCCGGATCCGGCTCCGGCCACTACAAGCGCCGGTGATCCGGTATGGTTGACTGCACTCTGCTGTTGCTGCGATAACTCCATATATCAATCCATTCGGTTTTAAACAAACGGCCGGCATTCATGACTGAATGCCGGCCAGGGGTGGAAACGGTTTAAAACCCTATCGGGTCTCCTCTATAATACGTTTTAATACGGATTCGATGTCGTTTCTGATTTCCGCCAGCCGGTTCTCACTCAGGGCTTCAAATCTTAGAACCAGTGCCGGCTGAGTATTCGAGGCACGGACAAGCCCCCAGCCGTCATCGTACAGGGCCCTGAGGCCGTCAATATCGATAATATCCTGCCTGGCTTTAAAATGGGCCACAATCTTTTCTACGACATCAAATTTAATGTTATCCGGGCATTCCACCCGGATTTCCGGTGTGGTATAGGTCCGGGGCAGATCACAAATCAATTCGTCCACCCCTTTACCGGTGTCCGCCATGATTTCCAGCAGGCGGCAGGTGGCATACAGGGCGTCGTCATAGCCCAGGTACCGGTCCTTGAAAAACATGTGCCCGCTCATCTCTCCGGCAAGCGCGGCATTTTCCTCTTTCATCTTTTTCTTGATCAGGGAATGGCCCGTCCGCCACATGATGGCGTTCCCACCGTGTTTTCGGATATCATCATACATGACCATGGAGCATTTGACCTCGGAAATAAACGTGGCTCCCGGGTTTCGCTGCAGGATCTCCCTGGCATAGATAACCATGAGCTGGTCACCGTAAATGACCTCGCCGTTTTTATCCACCACGCCGATCCGGTCGGCATCGCCGTCATATCCCACCCCCAGATCCAGGCTGTTCTCTTTCACCAACTGGATAAGATCAACCAGATTCTTTTTCTGGGTCGGATCAGCCTCGTGGTTGGGAAAGGTGCCGTCCGGATCGCAGTAGATATCGAGAATCTCACAGCCCAGCCGCTTTAAAACCGGCAGGGCCGTCAGCCCACCGGTGCCGTTTCCGGCATCGATACCGATCCGAATCTGTTTTTTAATGGCAATATTTTCAACGATATAATCCATATACGGTGACATCACATCCGTCTGTGTCACAGTGCCGCTGCCTGTTGCAAATTCCCGGTCATCAATGATCTGCCGGATATCCTGCAACCCGCTGCCATGAATGGAGTCCGTCCCGCTCATGAGCTTGAATCCGTTATATTCCGGTGGATTATGGCTGGCCGTGACCATGGCCCCGCCGTCCAGCTCCAGGTGCTGGATGGAAAAATAGAGGACCGGTGTGGGGCAGGTGCCGATATCAACCACATCGCAGCCGGCGGCATTGATGCCCTTAATAAATAATTGTGCATATGTGCTGGATGTCTGTCTGCAATCCCGGCCGATGGATACGGTTTTTCGGCCCTGTCGCTTCAAAAGGGTGCCGTAGGCCTTGCCGATGCTGACCACGTCTTCCTCCGTAATGTCCTGACCGGCAATTCCCCTGATGTCGTATTCTCTGAAAATACCCGGATTCATAATGCCCCCTTTAATGAAGTGTTATATTTTTTCAATTGTTTCTTTTAAGTAACAGCTTGTTTCTTTAACAAATGAGTCCAACCGTGATTCTGTCGTGTGCCGTCAGAATATATTTATCATAAAAACCAGTATTCCCACAAACCAGCAATAGGGTGCAAAAAGATGGAATTTGCCCGACCGGACCATTCCGATCAGAAGTTTTAAAGCGAAAAAGCCGCTGATAAAAGCGGCAAGCGTGGCATAGAGGGTTGCCACATTCAATTGCCCGCCGGTCTCTATCAGTTCTTTGATACTCACCAGTTCCGCACCGATAATGGCGGGAATGGACAACAGAAAGGAAAATTTCGCCGCCGTGGACCGGTCCATCCCCATAAACATACCGGCCGCAATCGTGCTCCCGGACCTTGATATTCCGGGAATAACCGCAAGCCCCTGAACAATGCCCACCACGCCGGCCTCTTTCATTCCGTATCTTTTGTCCGTGCCGCCATCCGTCCGGTAGTGCTTTCTGGAAAGCCAGAGAATGGTACCGGTCAAAATCAGCATCAGGCTGACAAGTAAGGTGGATGAAAACAGGATATGTTCGAATTGTTTAAGCACCAGTCCGATCAGGGCCGTGGGCACGGATCCGAAGAGAATCATCCCGGCCAGCCGTAAATCCGGGTCGGTTTTTACCAGGCCGGAAACCGGCTTCCGGGCTGCCAGCGTTGAAATAAATGCACCCAAAGATCTCAGAACAGCCCCAATATCCCTGGAATAGACCACCAGAACAGCCAAAAGGGTTCCCATATGGACACTCACACTGAACACCAGTTGGGACTCGGTATACCCGAATAACGCCTGACCCAGAACCAGGTGGCCGGAGCTGCACACCGGCAGAAACTCGGTCAACCCC